>NZ_JBSPZA010000004.1:0-143661 GCF_053851535.1 Desulfoplanes sp. PS50
GGGTTTGAAGACATCAGGTAGAGAAAAAAAATAAAGAGCGCGGAAGACAGGATCTTCCAGCCCCCAACAAGGCACACCTGTCTCATGCAGGTACCTGCCATATGATGGCCGGCTTGCCCCGAGAACATGTCATGCACGAATATCTATACGTGCAGGCCTGAAATCGCTTGATACATCAGCCCGCAACTCTTTAGTACCTTACTCAGAAGGTTCTGTTATAAAAAACAAGAAAATTCTCTAAATGCTTGAACTTAAAACTTAAAACCTAAAACCTAAAACTGCGGCTTGTCCGCATGAGCCTGTACCATTTTTGAATAGAAACGTGTTTTGTTAGCAAATTCATTTATCCAGGGCAAGCCACATCGCGGACGAGATTTATAACCAACTAATAAAAAAGGTTTTTTAATGATAGATACCCACAACCTCCTTTTGTGACCCCAAAAAACTTGAAAACCGTGGCGCCCTTTTTCTTTGAAAATCCAGGATTGCCTATCCCCCAAGACTCGGCTAGGTGCGGCCCATGCAAACCCGAACACCCTACCAGGCATTGTCCCTGTTTTCAGGCGGATTGGACAGCATCCTGGCCACCAAACTCATCCAAAACCAGAATATTTCCGTCCTGGGTATTCATTTTGTCTCTCCGTTCTTTGGAGAACCGGACGCGGTCGAGCATTGGGAAAAAATCTACGGGATTCCCATCGAAATCCATGATATCGGCAAGGAATTCGTGAGCATGCTCCTTGCCGGTCCTCGGCAGGGATTCGGCAAGGTTCTCAACCCGTGTATCGATTGCAAGATCCTCATGTTTGCCACCGCCAAAAAACTCCTGGATCATTACGGGGCCCGGTTCATCATTTCCGGTACGGTGATCGGCCAGCGCCCCATGTCCCAGCGCAGGGATGCCATCAATATTGTCGACCGGGATGCCCATGTCAGGGATCTGGTTCTTTCCCCGTTGAGTGCCCTGCGCCTCAAGCCGACACCCGTGGAGGAACAGGGATTGGTGGATCGTTCCAAACTTCTGGGACTCTGGGGGAGGGGACGCAAGGCCCAGCTCAAAATGGCCAGGGAGATGGGAATCACCGAAATCCCGACCCCGGCCGGAGGATGCAGGCTGGCCGATGCAGAAGCCGCCGTGAGGTACGTCCCCCTGCTCATGCATCATGCAGAACCCACAGCCGATGATTTTAATCTGGCCAATGTGGGGCGGCAATACTGGAAACGAAGAAGCTGGCTGACTATTGGACGGGATCAGCATGACAACGCGCGGCTGGAAGAGCTGTTCAGGCCAAGTGATCTCTACTTCCATCTGGTCGACTTTCCCGGACCCACAGGAATCGGACGCCCTCTGCCCGATATCCCATGGGACGAGGAACGTATCCAGGAAGCAGCTGCCCTAGTGGCCTCCTTTTCACCCAAGGCAAAACGATCCCTGCGAAGTGTGGATGTCATGGTCCGACATCACGATGCAACACAGATCGTCACGGTCATGCCCGACCGGGGTGATAAACAGGGATGGCTTCCCCCTACCTGGACCCAGGCCGAGGCCTTGAAAAAATCATGGGAACGGAAATAATCGTCAACATCGCCATGCTCGCTGTCAGTGCCCTCCTTCTCTGGAAAGGGGCCAATTGGATTGTTGACAGCGCAGCGGCCATTGCCCGCAAATTCAACCTGTCCGAATTGGTCATCGGCCTGACCGTGGTGGCCTTTGGCACCTCCGCGCCCGAATTTCTGGTCTCGGCCACGGCTGCCTTCAAGGGGCTGGGAGATATCTCGCTTTCCAATATCGTTGGCTCAAACATCTTCAACCTTGGGCTCATCCTCGGGCTCATGGCCCTGATCAAGCCCATCAGAACCCATGCGACCCTGGTCTACCGGGACGGGTTGTTTTTGTGGGGAATGACCATCCTGGTGACCATCTTTTCCCTGAACCTGTACATGGGCAGGATCGAGGGAATCGTTCTGTTGAGCCTGCTCATAGGCTACATCGGATTTCTGATCCTCAGGGGCACCAAGGAACTCGAAGGGCTCGACCTTCCCTCCCAGCGACCCGCAAACTGGAAGGATTACCCGCTGCTGGCACTCGGCTTTGCCTGCATATCCCTTGGCGGACATTTCATGGTTGAATCGGCCACATTTCTGGCGGATTTCATGGGGGTGAGCAAATGGGTCATCGGCGTGACCGTTGTCGCGGCCGGAACCTCGCTCCCGGAACTGATCACCTGCCTGGCCGCCTCCCTTCGGGGAAAAAACGACATGCTCCTGGGCAATCTCCTGGGCAGTGACTTCTTCAATTTCGCCGGGGTCCTGGGCATGACCTGCATTCTCCGCCCTTTGGATGTCTCTCCCACCGCCCTTCCCAGCCTGTACGCATTGGTGACCATGGTCCTCCTGGTCCTGGTCTTCATGCGCTCAGGATGGAAAATCAGCAGGGTGGAAGGGGGACTCCTCATCCTGATCAATCTGGGCCGCTGGACCTGGGATTTCATGGGCTGACCAAACAGATTATTTTTCATCCCTCCCGCCATCCACAACAAAAAAGGCCGCCTCACTGGCGGCCTTTTCATATCATATCAAGTTTTGAAAAAAAGTTACTATTCCCCATGATAATTCGGCATAAAGATGTGTCTTTTTCCGGGAACGCCGAGCGTCTGCTCGGCACTACGTCTGCGAACCAGCAGGAAACAGGGACAGATGGCACGCCGGAAGTAGTATAACGATACTCCATCTTCATTGCCTGAAAGGCCGAGCAGACGCTCGGCGTTCCCGGGTGGGCAAAACATAATCGGAAACCAGTGGCTGAATAGTTACGAAAAAATTATCATTTCATAAAAGTTTTTCCTGCGCCCTGCGCACTGTGCCCTGCGCACTTTTGACGCTTCGACCTCAAAATTTCCGGACACTACGTCTGTCTATTCACCAACCATCATGATCCTTCCAGCACCTCGGCGGGCAGCGGATCATCTTCCTCATGGGGTGCACCAAAATTAATCAGGTGTTTGATGACCCCCTGTTGCCTGAGGTATCCGACAATCCTGGATGCCCCGGAAAGAATGACCCGAACCCCGGGCCGCTCGTCCACAATGAGCATGGGAACGCCTCTGAATCCGCTTCGGGAGAAATAGGTCTGGGCCTGCTCCACGTCCTCGCGCAGGGAATCCGGGATGGGGATTTCCGGGACCGTTTCCTCGCTCTCCCAATGGAGAATCTGCAAAAAGGGATTTTCAGCGGTCATGTTGGCGGACAGAATCTGGGACAAGCGCATCAGATCCTCGTCCCGGCTGTCCATGATGTGGAAAAACCAGTCGGCCTGATCCGTCTTGTTCACCGCCAGATTGGCGATAACCGTGCTGCAATGCCCGCAGTGCAGACTGAAGAAAAAATGATAACGGGGAATGAGCCTCTCGCTGACCCCTGTTCTGGATTCCGGCCAGGACAAAAACGAGGTCTCGGAAAGGGCTGGAAGTTCGGTGGAAAATTTGAGGATGGAATTAGCTGCAAAACCCCCGGTCCACACGGAAAGCCCCAGAAGCAGCACAAGCCATGATCTGCGCACCCAGGCGAACAGACCAACCAGAACAAACAGGGCCGCGCCCACGCCGATGCACAGCTGGCAATGCTCCTGCAATCCCACGAACTGGAATCCGAGCAGCCCGCCGTCAAAGGCGAGGGCCCCCATGATCACCAGGGTGATCAGCCCCCAGAGCCATTTTTTGTCGTATCGCCCGGCAAAAAAGACCAGCAGCCAGAGCACCCAGAAAAATATCGCCCCGGCCTTGACCAGCATGAGCTCGCCAAAACGGACATATTCCCCCACGACCTGACAGGAACTGGTCGTGCACAGGCTGGTATGGCGGGTGGCTTGGAGATAGACGTCAATAGAAAGGGTGAGGGCGGAGAGGACAATAAGTGTAGCAAAAATAAAATTGCGACTCAAAATCAATTTGAAAATCATTGTATTATCAACGACAATGCGGCCTCTACAAAGGAAAGGCCGCATTGTCGTTTATTGTGATTTATGGAGTTGTTGCATTACATTCAATCTTGTTATTGTCATTAATAGTACAGTTGACATCATAACCATCGATAGATTTATCGAGCGTTTCTCCTGTAGAGGGATCAACAAGACCTGTATCTCCGTCAAGAGTTAGCTCAACGGTTTGAGAAGTACCATCAGCACTTTCACCTAATGTGCAACTCCAAGTATTCGTTCCATTGGTAGCAAACTGTGCCGCCAACTCCGTCACACAGGTTGTCAGATTGGCCTCGACCTTGGCCTCGACAGCATTCCTTTTATACTTCGTAAACTGCGGGATAGCCACAGCTGCTAAAATACCAATAATAGCCACGACGATCAAAAGTTCGACCAGGGTAAAACCTTTTTCATTCTTCCGTAACATACTCATGCCTCCTCAATGTTGAGAGAAATGATATACTGATAGTACCGTTTGCTAGCCGTTTTCAAAGGGCATGACAACCCTTTTCTGCCTTTACCTGCGCAGCTAGACCATAGGCGTTTCCTCCTTCCCTCCCGGGATCCTGATCGCCTTACCCGTGTGGAGAATGGCCAACCAAAAAAACCGGCTTACCTCATTGTTCAGGTAACCCGGCACGATTTTCCCCTACTAGGCAACCCGGCTGTCTTGACCGTTGCAAGACCCGTGGCTTTCCGTCCCTGCCTCACGACAGGTTTGGCTTTGGCTGTTATGGCTGCCGAAATTATCCGGCGGCCGAGACATGGTTTGTGTTGGCTGCTTACGCGTTCTTAAAAAAACATATTCCTTTTTGTGTCAATATTCAATCATGATCTACCTTATATTTCTCCTGCCGCCACGATTCGCCTCGTTGTTTTTCCGCAAGCATTCAAACCGATTGTCCCCAGCAAAAAAAAATTCACCGCTTGCCCCTCTCATGCCTTCTGCGCACTGGAAATTTCCCTGCACTATACGTTTCCCCTTATACCGCGCATCTTCCTTCACTGCGCACGTCCCCTTGACTTGTCACTCTCCGCACCTATAGATTACGGGTTACCCAAACATCGCATAAACATTTTTTTCCATTTTTCGGAGGCACCACCATGGCAGATTTTCGTACCGCAACCACCCAAACCGCTCCCCGCGCCGAGGCTTTGAACGCGTTCATGCGCGGCGTGTACCAGTGGATGGCCGGAGGCCTGGGACTCACGGCCATTACCGCCTATCTGGTCGCATCCAGCCCCGTCCTGGTCCAAACGATCTTTGGCAACCAGATTCTTTTCTGGGGACTGATCATCGCTGAATTCGGCCTGGTCATGTGGATCAGCGCAGGCATCGGCAAACTCTCGGCCTCCATGGCCAGCGGACTCTTTCTTTTGTACAGCGGACTGAACGGGGTCACCCTGTCTGCGATTCTTCTTGCCTACACAGGCAGTTCCGTAGTCGGCACCTTTGTCATCTGCGCCGGCATGTTCGGGGCCATGAGTATCTACGGCATGGTCACCAAAAAGGATCTGACCTCTTTGGGAAGCTTCATGTTCATGGGCCTGATCGGCATCATCCTGGCTTCCGTTGTGAATATCTTCCTCAGAAGCCCGGGCCTGGAATTCGCCATCAGCGGCATCGGCGTCCTCGTGTTTGTCGGCCTGACCGCCTATGACACCCAGAAGCTCAAGGAAATGGGCCAGACCGCTCCCATGGAGGACGGAACCGCCGTGCGCAGAGGCACCATTCTTGGCGCCCTGACCCTGTATCTGGATTTCATCAACCTCTTTCTCATGCTCCTGCGCTTTTTTGGTCAGGGCAGGGAGTAGTTTTCCCTTTTGTACGCTGATTTCCCCAGGGGCAGGCTCTTTCAGGGTCTGCCCCTTTTTGCTTCCGCCACACATGAGGAATCACTTTGAATCCCAACAACCGGCAATCGCTTCTAGCCCCCCTGCTCATACCTCCGGGCCATGCCTATGCGGGTCTCATGCGTCTTCGTGCCCGGGCTTTTGAACATGCCCTTTTCCCTGCATGGCGACCACAGGCTCCCTGCATCTCTGTGGGCAACATCTCCTGGGGCGGAACAGGCAAGACCCCCATGGTCTCCTGGCTCCTCGACTGGACGCGCACGTCTGGTTTGCATCCGGTCGTTCTCACCAGAGGGTACCGTGGACACCCGCCTGATCTTCCCTTCCATGTCCTGCCTGACAGCCCGGCTGATCAATCTGGCGATGAACCCCTCATGCTCGCCCGCGCTCATGACCATGCACAAGTGATCGTGGATCCCAAACGTGTTCGCAGCGGCCCCTGGGCCGAACAAAAATTTTCTCCCGACCTGTTCATCCTGGATGACGGCTTCCAGCATCTGGCCGCTAGGCGGGATATCGATCTGGTTCTTTTGTCGGAACACGATCTCTGCACGGGATGGAACAAGGTCCTTCCCCAGGGGATCTGGCGCGAAGGAAAACAGGCACTTGCTCGAGCCGACGCCTTTGTGGTCAATGTCACGGGATCCTCCCTGGACCGACTCTTCCCGGCCGCCCTGAACCGGCTGCAACCCTTCGACCGTCCCGTCTTCTTTGCCCGTCTCGTTCCCTGCGGCCTTGTTCAGGTCCGAACGCGTGCGACCTTCAACCATCTCGACAAGGCTCCCTATCTGCTGTTCACCGGCATCGCCAACCCCGAGCGGGTCCAGAACACAATCACAACATTGCTGGGATATCCCCCGGTGGATGTCTGTTTCTTTCCGGATCACCACGCCTATTCCCACCAGGACCGGTCGCGCATCAAGGAACGCGCCTCTGCCGCCGGCGCCGCACATCTTGTCTGCACATCCAAGGACGCCATCAAACTCGATGATTGGGAGTATCCGTTGCTTTTCGAGATACAGACCCGGCTTTCATTTTTTGCCCGGGCCAAGACATCCCTGTGGTTTGCCGACTGGCTTGCACAAAAAATCAGGACCCTGTAGTCAGATACACATTCAGACCGTGTTCGCGCGGTCGATTCGCGTCCATTTCCAAGGCATTTTGCATGGTTTTTTCCGCCCCCGCGTTGGTGCGCGATAAAACAATCATTCCGTCTACACGACGTTATGCCATCATTCCCACAATCCAGGAGGCCCCATGGCCCGACGCAAAAAAAAAGCCGATCAGTCCCAACTCACCATTTCCCCCAAGACGATTCTTGATTTTTTCCATCAGGCCAACCGGCCCGTGGGGGTCAAGGATGTTCTGACAGCGCTCTCGCCCGACAAAAACGACAAAAAAAAAGTCAAATCCATTTTAAACTCCCTGGTGGAACAGGGTAAACTGCTGCGCACAGGACGGCAACTCGCCCTGGTGGGCAAACTCCCCCTGGTCAAGGGTGTCCTGGAGGTGCAGCGTTCGGGCGTGGGATTTGTCATCCCCGAAGACAAGCGGCGCAAGGACATTTTTGTCCCCCCAAGCCGTTTCGGCGAGGCCTGGCCCAACGATACCGTACTCGTGGCCGTCCTTCCCGGACAACGCGGCAGGAACCAGGAAGGTCGGATCGTCCGGGTTCTCAAACGGGCCCTGTCCGTGCTTCCCTGTCTGGTCGTCAAGCGGGTGGGCAAGGCCTCCTTTGTCTGCCGGGCGGCTGATCCCAAGATCCCTATTCTTTTCACGGCCGATTGCAGCTCCCTGACTCCACAGCCCAGGATCGATGATATCATCCTGGTCGCACCCGATGAGCGCATCGACCGGTCCATGTGGATGGGCACGGCCACAGCCATTCTGGGAGAGGAAAACTCCCTGGCGGTTCAGGAACAACTGGTCAAGATCGGCCACGCCATTCCCGGACCCTTTCCCCGCTCGGTATCCAACCAGGCTGAAGAGCTTCCGTCCGCCCCTTCGCCCGTTGATTTCAAAAATCGCAAGGACCTTCGCCAGGTTCCCCTGGTGACCATTGACGGGGCCAGTGCCAGGGATTTTGATGACGCCATTCACGTGACACGAACCGACAACGGCTTTCGGCTCCATGTGGCCATTGCCGATGTCTCCCACTACGTCCTTCCCGGGTCCCCCCTGGATAGAGAGGCCCTGGAACGGGGCAATTCCTACTACTTTCCCCTTTCCGTGGAACCCATGCTCCCAAGGGCCCTGTCCAATGGATTGTGCAGCCTGAATCCTGACGAGCCCCGACTGGCCATGGTTGCTGAAATCGAGTTTTCGTCTCATGGAATCCCAAAAAAAAGCTCCTTTTATTCCGCAGTCATTAAAAGCCATGCCCGATTAACCTATGCCCAGGTCAACGAGGCCCTCTTCCTGAAAGAACCTGAAACGCGAAAAAAGCTGGAAGATGTCCTGCCCATGCTGGGTACCGCCGAGACTCTGGCCCGCAAGCTGCTGGCCAATCGAAAACAGCGCGGGTCCATCGACTTTGATCTGCCGGAACCCGAAATCATCCAGGACCCTGACGAACTGGCCATCCAGGTCCTGCCCAAGAAACGCCATTTCGGCCATCAGATGATCGAGGAATTCATGCTCGCGGCCAACGAGGCCGTGGCTGAATATCTGACCGAGCAGGGGGTTCCTTTTCTCTACCGGGTTCATCCGCAGCCGGATCAGGACAAGCTGGAAGCGCTCATGAAACTTCTGGCCCGAACCGATCTGGGAGAAAAACTTCCCAAGGGACGCTCTCCCAAGGAACTTCAGGAACTGCTATCTGTTGCCGAGCAATCGGACATGGAGTTTCTGGTCAATCGCCTGTTGCTCCGGTCGATGATGAAGGCCGGATACAGCCCGAACAACCAGGGCCATTTCGGGCTGGCATCCGAATGCTATTGCCATTTCACCTCCCCGATCCGGCGATATGCGGACATCAATGTGCACCGGGCCCTCAAGGCCAGTCTCGGTGCGGACAAATCCAGGCTGCCCGGGAAAAAATCTCTGATCAAAACAGGGGAGGACATCAATGCGCTCGAACGCAAGGCCATGCAGGCCGAACGGGAAATCCTGAAACGGGCCACGATTCTACACCTACGTGAACGCATAGGCGAGGTCTTTGAGGGGGTGATTTCAGGGCTGGCCGATTTCGGTTTCTGGGTGGAACTCGAGGGCATCCTGGCCGAAGGGCTGGTCCGCCTCTCCACCCTGGGTGACGACTATTACGCCTTTTTGAATCGCGAACAGATCATCCTCGGGCAACGAACCGGCACAACCTACAAACTGGGCCAAAAAATCAAGGTTCGGATGGAAAATGCCAGCCTGGGAAGGTTGGAGATCGATCTGGGGGTTGTTGGGGAGAAAGAATAAAAAAAGAATGTGCAGGGCTATAAAGTGCGCAGGGCGCAGGAGGCAGTGCGCAGAGAAAGGCAAAAGACCGGAGGCGGGAGACAGGGAGACGGGAGACGGGAGACGGGAGACGGGAAAAAACGAAAAACTCGTAGGGGCACGGCGCGCCGTGCCCTGTTTTCCCGAACCCGAGACACCCCCCCATCACTTCCCAATACAAAAATCGTCGAAAATGGCGTTTAAAACCTCGTCCGGCGTGATCTCACCGGTCAATTCCATAAACGCGGTGCAGGCCGCATCCAGATGCACGGACAAGAGATCATAGGGAATCCCCGCTTCCAGATCGGTGATCAGGTCTTCCAATGCCGTGCCGCCCTTTTCAAGGCCTTTTTTCTGGCGCAGATTGGGGACCAGTCCGCCGGGGTCGGCTTCTGCCTGGTCTTTGGTGATGCGCCGGACAATGGTCTTTTCCAGCTCATCCAGCCGGGTCCCCTGTTTGGCCGAAATCATGAGCACCGCATACCCGGCCGCTTCCCAATCCTTTTTCCAGTCAGGATCTTCACCGCAAAGGTCCATTTTGTTGCCGACAACAACGAGCTTTTCCTTTTCCAGATTCCCGGCGAGCAGCACATCATCGGGATCCGATCCCGTGTCCCCGTCGATGAGCAGGAGCACCAGGTCCGCCTCCCTGAGCAATGATCGGGTCCGCTGGACACCGGCCTGCTCCACCTGATCCCCGCTCTCGCGCAGTCCTGCCGTATCCACAAGACGGACGCTCATTCCACCAAGGACAATGGTCTCTTCCAGATAATCCCGGGTCGTACCCGGAACATTGGTCACAATGGCTCGGTCCCGGCCGAGCAACCCATTCATCAGACTCGACTTGCCCGCGTTGACCCGTCCGGCCAGAACGACCAAAGCCCCCTCCCGCCAGCATCGGTTTCGTCCATAGGCGGCCACCAGCTCCCTGGTTTCCCGAAGCACTTCACGGACCCGTTTGGTAAAATCCTCTGGTTCCAGACACTCCACCTCGTCTTCGGGAAAATCCACGGCCACGCAGAGTTCCTTCTTCAGCTCCTCGAGCTGTGTGCGCAAGGCCCGCAGCCTGTCCCCTAAAAGACCACCCAGCTTGGATGCGGCCATGGCCAGTCCCTGAACGGAACGGCCTTCGATCATCTCGGCCACGGCCTCGGCCTGGGTCAGGTCGAGACGACCGTTCAAAAAGGCCCGCTTGGTAAATTCACCGGGGCCAGCCGGCTGCACCCCGAGATCGAGAACCCGCTCGAGCACGGCCTGAACGACCAGCGGACCACCGTGACAATTGATCTCCACGACATCCTCACCCGTATACGATCCCGAACCCGGCATGTAGCTGATCAAAATCTCGTCCAGAACGACCCCCCGGCCATCCAGCACCTGACCATGATGGAGGGTATAGGGCTTGAAACCGGTGAATCCCGGACGCACAGATCGGAAGATGCTTTTTCCGATAGTTTTACTCTCAGGCCCACTGATCCGAATGATCCCGACTCCACCGGATCCCAGGGGGGTGGCAATGGCGGCAATAGTTGTCTGCATGTCTTCTGTCCTTGCTGTCCGTGACTCTGGCAGTACCTGTTTATTCATGAGAAAAGACTCCACGTCCACCATCATTCTTGCAACAGCCCGGCGCACTAACCAACAAAGGCAGAGCCGAGGGCCCTGCCTTGTTGGTTGCGTTCCTGGTCCATAACAACAGATCAGCGATCATGAAACCTGTTCATCGGTTTCCCGTTCCGCCATTGCACCCTGATCCACAGGTTCGGATCCGTTTCCGTTAGGCCCACCGGCCTGGTTCGTATTCTTCTTGCGCCGGGCCATGATCAAGACCCGTTTCATGGGTCCGTCTCCCTTGCTACGGGTCATGATCTCCCGGTCTTCCTGCAGGGCCATGTGTACGACACGACGGTGATAGGAACTCAAGGGCCGGGTACTCTGGGTCCTGCGGCTGGACCTGGCCTTTTCGGCCAGAAACTGGGCGGTCTTTCGCAATTGCTCGTCCTGCTTTTCCCGGTAATCTCCTGCATCGAGCTGAATCCGCGCTATGCCTGGAAATTTTCGGGAAACAATCCGGTTGAGCAGATATTGCATGGAGGAGATGGTCTGACCGTCACGTCCGATGATCAATCCGGAGTTGTCCTCATCCTCGATGACCACCTCGATGGGCGTCGTGTCCATATCAATACGGATCTCGTTCCCCTCGGAAATATTGGTCAGCAGAATCCTGGTGCTTTCAAGGACGAACTCCCGGGCGGCCTGGACATCGATTTCCGGCTTGGGGGCAGGCTGAGAGGGGACAGCCTCATCCTTGTTCCTGGCTCCAGCCACGGCTTCCCTGGGCGCAGGCGGGGTCTGTCGATTGCGATTCTGTTTCTGGGGGGCTTCCTTTTTGGGAGCAGATTTGTTCTGTCCGCCGTGGCCCTGGGGTCGCGCATCCCTTTTGGATCCATTGCCTTCGGATCCGGAGCTGCTTCGGTCCTTGGAAGATGCAGCATCCTTATTTTCGTTCCTGTTTTTTTTGTTCGGGACCTTGGGCCTGCCTGGCGTGGCAGGTTTTTTGTCTGCAACCTTCTTGTCTTTGGCTGGAGCATCTTTTGGGGACTCCTCGCGAACAGGAGCGGTGGAATCACCCCCTGCGCTCTGGCGCGTCCGAGCCTTGATTTTGGCCTTTTTTACTCCAACCAGGCCGAAAATTCCCGACGATCCGCCACTGACAATTTCGACCTCTAGATTCTCACGCGTGCACTTGAAGTGACGGCACGCTTCGGCAATGGCGTCGTCCACCTGCTTGCCCTGAAAACTCTTGTACTCGCTCATACAGATACTCCTTGATAGCGCCTCCGCAGCAACCGGCTTGCTTCCTTATCGTCATCGTAATCAGTGTGCCCTGCAAAGATGATCACATTCATGTCGGGCATCGGTCATGCTGATACGGTTTGACGGCCCGCAGACACGCTTCTGTCTGCAGGCCGTCCGCCGGTGTACAATCAATACGAAACGTTGCGAATGAGGCGGGTTGGCAAATACAAACCTGACCAGATACAATTACATCTTACGGGAAATCATCCACTGCTGGGCAATGGAAAGAATGTTGTTGACCATCCAGTAGAGGACCAGACCGGAAGGGAAACTCAAGAAGATAAAGGTGAAAATGATGGGCATGAACAACATGATCTTGGCCTGGGTCGGATCACCTGCCGTGGGGGTCATCTTCTGCTGCAGGAACATGGTCGCTCCCATGATGATCGGCGTGATATAAAAAGGATCCTTGGCCGAAAGATCAGCCAGCCAGACAATGTCGGTAAACGGAAGATGGGGAATGAACGCGGCATGACGGAGTTCGATAGCCCCGAGCAGTGCCTGGTACAAGGCAAAAAAGACGGGGATCTGCAGCAGCATGGGCAGACATCCACCGGCAGGATTGACCTTGTGCGACTTGTAGAGCTGCATGACCTCTTTGTTCATCTGATCCCGGTCATCTTTATACTTCTCGCGGACCTGAGCCATGAGCGGCTGGATTTTCTTCATCTTTTCCATGGACTTGTAGCTCTTCTGCGACAAGGGCCAAAAAAGGATCTTGATGATGATCGTCAGGATGATGATGGCAATCCCGTAGTTGCCCACATAGGCATGCAAAAAATTCAACCCGACAATAAGCGGCTTGGCAATGACATCGAACCATCCGTAATGAATGGACCGCTTCAGGTCGTTGGGAGAATGGGCCATGGCCGAATTCTTCTTCGGACCGAGATAATAGGTACAGGAGAGACTCTGACTCTGACCGGGTTCGATGATCAGATTCTGCCCCACCAGGAGACGATAGACATCGTTGTCGAGTTTGGCCTTGATGCCCATGTCGCCGTTCATGGGTGCCAGGGCAAGGATGAAATAGTTGTTCTCGATACCCGCCCATTGCAGGGCATTACCCGGGGGAAGGGTCAGGCCCGTTTCCAGGTCGTCCTGATCGTTTTCCTCTTCAAGGCCCTGGGCCGAGAGAAAGGCGACCAGATTCTGATTGTATCGGTCATCCTTGCTGGAAAGCCCGGTACTGGCCAGGGAAAAATCCAGCTCCCCGGTAACCTGGGCCTGGGTCGTGTTGACCACCTCGATGGTCTCCTCGATCTCATAGCGATCCGCATCAAAGGAAAGGGTACGGACGAAGGTGACCGATCCCAGCTGACCGGTAAATGTCAGGGTTCCCTGCTCCTGGCCGGTCAGATTCAGATCCGTACCGCGAAATCCCCAGGTCCCGTCACTCCATGCAGGGGTGCGATTCCAGCTGATTCCAAGGGGAGCCCTGTTCAGGGATTCCGGGGTGACCAGATCGATGTTCAGGGCGTCCTGATCAATGGTTTCCCGGTACTCTTTGAGGACAAAATGCTCCAGCACCCCGCCATCCGTATTCAAAACGGCCTTGTACAACGGCGTCTCCACGACCACGCTTTTGCCTTCCGTGGGAGTGAAGGTACGGATCGCCTGGCTGGCAGCAGGAGACTTTTGCTCCGGTTCCGGCGGCATGGCTTCAGTAGGCTGGACGGCTTGGGACTGGGTCGACTCGGTGGGCTGAACCGGGGGCTGCGAGGCCGGCGGAAATAGCCAGTTCCAGATCAGCAAGACTCCGAGGGACAGGGCTACGGCAAGTACAACACGACGATTATCCATGGGATGTTTTCTCTTTGATTCGGCTGATGGTTGGATGGGGTTCTGGCGAAGGCACGGGATCGATCCCGCCGTGACACCCGGGATGACAACGGACGATTCTCTTCATGGCCATCCAGACTCCCTTGCACGATCCGTGAACCAGAACAGCTTCTCTGGCGTATTCAGAACAAGTGGGAATAAAACGGCAACACGGAGGATACAATGGGGAGATCAGGATTTGATAGACAGAGATGACTTTGGCGAGAAGATATCGCATGGGAACCGAAGGATCACAGGCCGTCCGGTGCGGATGGAAAAACACGGCCAGATAGTTGAGAAGATATCAATGTTCCCAGTTCCTTTTCAACCTGTCCGTAGACAAGTGCAAAGGCTCGAACATTCCGTTTGGGAATTACCACATAGTCGATCCCGGAGGGGATACGATCCTGATGGAGACGAAAAAACTCCCGTACAACCCGCTTGATGCGGTTACGCTGGACACTGTTGCCCACTTTTTTGCTCACGGCAAGGCCCAGTCTCCAGGGACCATTGTCCTCCCGGTGGTGGACAAAGAGGATGAAATGAGACGTAAAATACCGACGGCCCCGAGAGTAACACGCCTCAAACTGGGACCGCCGGATAAGATGATACGTTTTGGGAAAAGCTAGACGGCTAATCTCTTCCGCCCCTTGGCCCGTCTTCTTTTAAGGATGGCCCGACCGCTCTTGGTCGCGGAGCGAACCAAAAAGCCATGGGTTCTTTTTCGCCTGGTATTGCTTGGTTGATAGGTGCGTTTCATATTCTTGTCTCCTCGAAAATAAAAAAGTAACTTATTTTTTTATCCATGATTTGCATTGACGTCAAGCTGACAGAGGGTACGGGCGCTACACGAAAAACTCGTCACGATCACGGGATGACTTTATTTCGCTCCTGGTCATTCTGTAAAGCAGAACACCCCCCGTGAGCATGGCGAGAACCTCTCCGGCCAGCAAGACCACATCCTGACGCATAAACGCCAGGATGCCGATAATGCATGTTCCCAAAAATCCGGCCGCGCACGCAAATACGGCAGCTCGTCGATGCGCCTGAATCCCGGCATGCGTGTCAAAAAACAAAAAACCCAAAAATATCAATTGCAAACCCAGCCCAAGGGCCAGAAGTGCGACAGTGACATGTGAACTCATAAACCTGCCATTGTTTATGGAAGCTGTGTCCAGCTGCAAGGGCGGAAGATTGATCACAGATCGAAACAAAAGACAAGCCCAAAATGACCCCTTTTTTGCACATTTTTGTTTGCGGGCCCGGCTTGCTCAGACAGTCAAATCGCCCCGAGCGGGATAGGCCGGCCATGATAACCCATCCGCCCTGCTTTATCGGAAAAAGGTGTTGACATTCGAGATAGCCATGTCTAAATAAGCTGTTCACGCGTTGCGGGGTGGAGCAGTATGGTAGCTCGTCGGGCTCATAACCCGAAGGTCATCGGTTCAAATCCGGTCCCCGCTACCAAGACATTCAAGGCCTGGAAGCTCATTGCTCCCAGGCCTTTTTCAATGCGTTGAGTTCGATGTTCGCCCAGCAGGGATGGCAACAATACACCATCATGCGTATCAGAGCGTCTTGCGCCGGGCCGTGTCTTTCCCGGACCAATTCTCTTCTACATAGATACGGATTTGAGTACTCCTGGGGAATTCCCGCTTGACCAGTTTCTTCATCACTCTTTTGAATTCAGCCACCGGTACGATATATTCCCCGGAATCAAACCCCTTCTCGATAATCTGAAGCTCGTCCTCGGCAGACTTGATCACCAGAATCTTCCGATTGCGCTTATAGGACCTGACATCCAGACACGTTCCCACGGCGATCTTCTTGATCTTTTTTTCCAGGGTATCTATGAGGGTTGTCTTGTTCACCATAATATTTTGCACATGCATCGGGCGACACATAGCTTTTCAGAGCCCCGCCTCGCGCCTGTCTCATCCTGCACAGAACGATCTGATCCCCGGCAGACAGAAACGGATGTATCTATCAGCCATACGCTCCAACTCTTCATCCGTGAGTTCCAGCCCCTCGAAAAAATGCTGGTCATGCCTCCTGTTGGGAAGCAGAACGCCCCGGCACATGTCGACAACCATCTTCTCGCAGAACTCGACATCCTTGTGACCCGCTTGTGGCCCCATGATCTCTTTGATCGCCGCTTGGAGTTTGCGCTGAAGAGGCTCCCGCATCTCGCGCCAGAGATCGTCCACCAGCCCGGTGGGGCTGATGAATTCGCGATGATTGAGCATGTGCAGCTTCTCCAATTCATCCTCGTTGCTCAGGATCTTCAAAAGGAAAAAAATATATCCTCGAAGCCGCTCTTCGGCCGGCAGATCCGAAGCGGGCTGGTGGGACGCATAGAACGGCTGACAGAGGTGGTGGATATATCGCCACGTCTCGGTATACAGATTGGCCTTGCCCCCGAAATGATAGTTGATGGCCGCGATGTTGCATTTGGCCTTCTTGGAAATTTCCTCCACCGTGGTCTTGTGAAATCCCTGGGTGGCAAAGAGATCGGCAGCGACCTCCAGGATGCGCTCTTTGGTCTTCTGCCCTTTTTTACACGCTGACATGGCTTGACAACCCCTGTTTCAAACGTCTATTTGAAATGCCTTTTTAAATCTTTTTCCGGTCCTTGTCAAAAAGCATCTCATATTTCCGGCGTAAAGCCGCAATATCATCATGTGAAGGAGTCTTCAGCAATGTCGTATACACACCAGTCGCCAAGCGCCCGGACCCTGTGGGCGCTCTTTTTCATGCTCCTTGTCTGTGCATCCACGGCCCAGGGAGCACCAGCTGATGCCGCCAGGCCCATGGTCGCCGTGGTGGTCGAAAACGTTCAGGCCAAAAACGTTACCCCTCCCCTGGAGTACGTCGGCCGGGTCGAGGCCATCCAGGCCGTGGACCTGACCGCCCGCGTCCAGGGATATCTCGACCACGTAGGCTTCAATGAGGGCGACATGGTCACCCGGGGCAAACAGCTGTATCTTATCGAACAGGCTCCCTATACGGCCCAGGTCGAAGCCTGCAAGGCCCTGGTGGCCAAGGCCGAAGCAACCCTGAACCATGCCCGCAAATATCTCGACCGGCTCCAGTCCACCTCCGAGGCCAGCGTGGCTCAAACCGACATGGATGCCGCCGAGGCCGGCGTTCTCGAGGCCGAGGCCTCCCTCAAACAGGCCGAGGCCAATCTACGAATCGCCCAGATCGACGTGGACTATACAACCATTGAAGCCCCCATTACCGGCCGCATCGGCAAAAACAACTTCACCAGGGGCAATCTGGTCGGCCCGGCATCGGGATCCCTGGCCCGCATTGTCCAGACCGATCCCATCAGGGTGGTCTATTCCGTGAGCGAGAACGACTTCGTCACCGTGAAGCTCGCCCTGATGGACAAAAAGCGCAGGGACCAGACCCAATCCGCCCTGATCCCCAGTCTGCGTCTGCCCAATGGAGCAACATATTCCCACACCGGCACCCTGGACTTCGTGGATAACGAGGTCGATCCCACAACCGGGACCATTGCCATCCGGGCCGAATTTCCCAACCCCGACGAACTCCTGCTCCCCGGCACCTATGTCACCGTGATGAACTCCCCCAAAAAGGCAAACATGCAGCCCGTGGTTCCCCAGGCCGCCGTCCAGGAGGACAAGAAGGGCCGGTTCGTCTACACGGTTGACGCAAACAACCAGGTTCAGCGTAATGACATCGTCACCGGACCATTTGTAGGCACCTATTGGGCAGTGACCTCCGGGATCCAGGCCGGCGAACGGGTCGTTGTCCAGGGTGTCCAGAAGATCGGCCCCGGCCAGGAGGTCAAGGTCGTCACCGCCGACACGATCGGGAGGCCTGCTGAATGATTTCCCGCCTTTTTATCGAACGCCCCCGTCTGGCCATGGTCATCTCCATCGTCATCACCCTGGCGGGTGCTCTGGCCTTGCTGAACATCCCTGTGGCCCAGTTCCCGCAGATCACCCCGCCCGAGATCCATGTATCGGCCACCTATCCCGGAGCCAGTGCCGAGGTCGTGGCCGACACCATCGCCGCCCCCATCGAGGAGGAAATCAACGGCGTGGAAGACATGATCTACATGTCCTCCAGATGCACGAACAACGGCGGGTATGACCTGACCGTGACCTTTTCCGTGGGCACGAATTCGGACATGGCCCAGGTCAATGTCCAGAACCGTATCCAGCAGGCTCAGTCCAAGCTCCCCCCGGAAGTCACGAGCCAGGGTATTTCCGTTGCGACCCGGTCCTCTGACATGCTCGGCGTGGTCAACTTCATCTCCCCGAACAAGACCCGGGACAAGCTCTTCATGAGCAACTACGTGAGCAACTACGTCAAGAACGCCCTCGCCCGCGTCGACGGGGTCAGTGACGTGACCATCTTTGGTGAGATGGAATACAGCATGCGCGTCTGGATGGATCCCGAACGGCTGACCGCCCTGAAAATGACCGCCGACGATGTCATCGCGGCCATCAGGAACCAGAACGTCCAGGCGGCGACCGGCTCCATCGGGAGTTCACCGAGTTCATCCTCCCAGCAGGTCAGCTTCCTGGTCCGGGCCAAGGGGCGGTTGAAGACCGTGGAGGAATTCGAGAATATCGTGGTCCGATCCAATGCCCGGGGAGGCATCGTTCGCGTCAGGGACATCGGCCGGGTGGAGCTGGGGGCCAAGGATTACAACACCTCGAGTACCATGAACGGTTCTCCGGCCATCGGCATGGGCGTCTACCGCTCCTCCGGGGCCAATTCCCTGGACACCATCGAGGCGGTACGCGATGAATTGGACAGACTTTCCGAGCGGTTTCCCGACGATTTCGAGTACGATCTGACCTACGACAGCACGAAATACGTTCAAAGCGCCATCGACGAGATCATCTTCACCCTGCTGATCACCTTCATCCTGGTCGTCTTCGTCACCTACCTCTTTCTCCAGGACTGGCGGGCCACCCTGGTGCCCACATTGACCATTCCGGTCTCCCTGGTGGGAACCTTTGGCGTGCTCCTGGCCCTGGGATACAGCGTGAACACGATCACCCTGTTCGCCCTGATCCTGGCCATCGGGCTGGTGGTGGATGACGCCATCGTGGTCGTGGAAAACGTCCAGCGAATCATGCAGGACGACGGCCTCGGGAGCAAAGCCGCGGCCATCAAGGCCATGGAGCAGGTCACCGGGCCCATCGTCGCCATGACCCTGGTTCTTTTGGCCGTGTTCGTGCCGGTCGGCTTCCTTCCCGGCATCACCGGTCAATTGTATCGTCAATTTGCTGTCACCATTTCCACGGCGGTTCTGCTCTCCGGGATCAACGCCCTGACACTGAGTCCGGCCCTGTGCTCCCGTCTTCTCCGGCCGGTGCGGACCGTCAAGCATGGTCCCCTGGCCTGGTTTTCCAACGTCCTGAATGTCTCCCGAAATGGATATGTGGCTGTGGCCGGCTGGCTGGTTCGCCGTTCTTTTGTGACCATTCTTCTTTTCGGGGCCATCTTTGCGGGTTCGTATTTCGCGTTCACCCATATTCCCACAAGCTTCATCCCCGAAGAGGACCAGGGGGTCATCATCCTGGACATCCAGCTTCCCGAAGCCGCATCCCTGGAACGAACCAAAAACGTGGCCGACCGGGTTGCGGAAAAGATCGATGCCCTCCCGGGGGTGGACAGCTCCCTGACGGTCGCGGGATACAGCCTGATAAGCGGCCCCAATGAAAACTCCGCCTTTGCCTTTGCCATCCTCAAGCCGTGGGAAGAGCGGACCTCGCCTGAAACCCAGCTCGACGCCCTTATGGGCAGATTGCAGGGAGAAGTGGCAGCCATTCCCTCCGCAGCCATCTTCGCCTTTGTCCCTCCAGCCATTCACGGCCTGGGCATCTCCGGCGGATTCGACTTCCGGCTTCAGGCCCTGGGCGATCAGAATGCCCAGGATCTGGCCTCGGTGACCCGCGCCCTGGTGGGAGCGGCCAATCAGGATCCCGTCCTCCAGCGGGTCTTTTCCACCTATACGGCCAATCTGCCCCAGCTCTATCTCGATCTCGACCGGACCAAGGCAGAGATGATGGACGTTCCCGTAAGCGCCGTCTTCTCCACCCTCCAGTCCCAGCTCGGGTCGAGCTATGTGAACGACTTCAACCTCGGGAGCAAGACCTACCAGGTCAAGGTCCAGGCCGATACGGAATTCCGTGACGACATTTCCGACATCAGCAAGCTGCATGTCCGCTCGTCCACGGGAAAGATGATCCCTCTGTCCAGTCTGGCCACCATCTCCACCGTCCTCGGCCCGCAGCAGGTGGATCGGTACAACATGTTCGCCTCCACCAAACTCACCGGCTCCGCAGCCATGGGCTTCAGTTCCGGCCAGGCCATGGACGCCATGACCAGGGTGGCCGAAAAGGTCATGCCCGCAGGCTACAGTTTCGACTGGTCCGGACTGAGCTTTCAGGAACAGCAGACCAGCGGCGAGGCACCCATTCTCATCGCCCTGGCCCTGCTTTTTGCCTACCTCTTCCTGGTTGCCCAGTACGAAAGCTGGACCATTCCCCTGCCGGTCATGATCTCCGTATCCGTGGCCGGACTCGGGGCAGTGCTTGGTCTCATACTTTCCGGAGAGACCCTGTCCATCTATGCCCAGATCGGACTGGTCCTTCTGGTCGGTCTGGCAAGCAAAAACGCCATTTTGATCGTGGAATTCGCCAAAGAGGAGCGGGCCAAGGGCCTATCCGTCCTTCAGGCGGCCGTGACCGGGGCACGTATACGTTTCCGGGCCGTGCTCATGACGGCCTTCTCCTTCATTCTGGGGGTGTTTCCCCTGGTCGTGGCCACGGGTGCGGGCGCCAGAAGCAGACAGTCCATCGGTATAACCGTGTTTTGGGGGATGATGGCCGCAACCCTGGTGGGCATTTTCCTCATCCCTTCTCTCTACGCCATGTTCCAGAGCTCACGGGAACGCCTGTCTGACTGGCGCAAGGGAATCAAACGCAACCTGCAACCCGAAAATGAATAAGCCGGAGACGGATATGCATACACAGCCCTGTTACAACCTACGACAAGGGATACCCGTCGTTCTCATCTCCCTTGTCCTGGTCCTCTTTCTGGCATCTGGATGTGTCAAAGTGGGCCCGGATTATCTGGCCCCGGATCTGAATGCGCCAGAAACCTGGAACGGAGAACTCACCAAGGGAATCACCCCGGAACCCACAGATCCCAAGATCCTGGCCGAATGGTGGAAAACCCTGAATGATCCCCAATTGGACACTCTCATGGAACGGGCAGTCAACGGCAGTCTGACCATCAGAGAGGCTCGGGCACGGGTTTGGGAGGCCCGGGCACGGAGGGGGCTCACCGCTGCGGATCTCTATCCCGATGTGAATACCTCTGCATCCATGAACAAGTCCAAATCGAGTAAAAACGCCGGCGGTACCGGCAGGGAAACAGATCTGTACCGAGCCGGATTCGACGCCGGATGGGAAGTGGACATCTTCGGCGGGGTGGCCCGGAGTATCGAGGCGGCCGACGCCGAGCTCACGGCAAGTGAAGAGGGTCTGGGCGACGTCATCGTCACCCTGCTCGGGGAGGTGGCTGCCGGATATGTCGAGGTCCGAACCTTCCAGAACCGGCTCCAGGCGGCCCGGGAAAACCTCGCGGCCCAAAAATCCACCTATGAACTCATTGACTCCCGCTACCGGGCCGGATTGTCTGATGAACTCACGGTCCAGCAGGCCCGGTACATCCTGGAAAACACGCGCTCCCAGATTCCCAGACTGGAGGCGGGGCTGGAAACGGCCAAGAACCGGCTGGCCGTGCTTCTGGGCGAAGAACCCGGTGCGGTGCATGCAGAGCTTGTGACCTTTGCTCCCATCCCTGCGCCGCCGGTTGCCATTGCCGTGGGCGTCCCGGCGGACAGCCTGCGCCGCAGACCCGATATCAGGGTGGCTGAACGCAACCTCGCCGCCCAGACCGCACGCATCGGCATGGCCACGGCCGATCTTTATCCAAAATTCACTCTGGCCGGATCCATCGGCCTGGAATCTCTGTCAACGGGCAATTTCTTCGAGACCGGCAACAGCAAGACCTACAGCCTGGGACCATCCATCTCCTGGCCCCTGTTTGATGCCGGATCGATCCGCAGAAACATCGAAGTCCAAAACGCCCTCCAGGAGCAGTTTCTGACCCGATACCGGATGGCCGTGCTTTCTGCCCTGCAGGAGGTTCAGAACGCCATGGAAAACTATGCCCAGGAACAGCTTCGCCGACAGGCCCTGGAAGAGGCGACCAAGGCGGCCAAACGAGCCGTGTTTCTGGCCAAGGACAAGTACAAGGCCGGCCTGGTGGATTTCACCGATGTTCTTGACGCCCAGCGCTCCCAGCTGACCTATGAAGATCAGCTGGCAACGAGCAAAGGGGCAGTGACCACCAACCTGATCTCCCTGTACAAGGCCATGGGCGGGGGATGGGAATCGTACGCCCAACAATAAATCTGGACATACATAAGGATCTGCATACCCTCACAAAGGGCACGGCGCGCCGCGCCCCTAGGATTGTGGTGATTTCAAATCCGCATCAAGGAAGACACATCCGAATGTCCCACAAATGAGTCCCCCGCCCTGGTCAGGGCGGGGTTAGGGGCGGGTCGTATAATCGGTCCTTTCCGCTAACAGTCTGAAACCCTCCCCCAGCCCCTCCCTGAACTAGGGAGGGGTGCTACAGCATGCCCTTGTTCGGCAGATACGGGTAATGCTGCAACTTTTTATCTCGCAGGGGCACGGCGCGGCCGTGCCCCATTTTTTTGACCGGCCCCCTCAACCCCCACGAGCACCATTTTCATGGATCGCATTGTTTTTCTTCTGGCCTTCATCACCGCCCTCTCTCCCATCTCCACGGACATGTATCTGCCCGCGGTGCCCGAACTCCAGAGAATCTGGAACCAGCCGCTGGTGATCATCAACCTGACCCTGGTCGCCTTTTTTGCCACCTACTGCCTTTTTCTCCTGGTCTACGGTCCCTTGTCGGATCGGTTCGGGCGCAAACGGCCGCTGCTGGTCAGTCTCAGCCTATACATCGTCGCCAGTCTGCTCTGTGCCCTCTCCCCGGGGATCAAGTGGCTCATAGCGGCCAGAATCCTTCAGGGGGCCGGGGCCGCAGCAGGGAACGCCCTCACCCTGGCCATCACCAAGGACCTCTACGAAGGCATCCAGCAGGAAAAAGTCTTCGCCTATCTGGGGGTGATCATCGGCATCGCCCCCATGCTCGCCCCGACCCTGGGCGGGCTGGTGCTCAGGTGGTTCACCTGGGAGTGGATCTTCATCTTCCAGGCCTGCTGCGGGGTGATCGCCATGATCGGTATCGCCCGCATGTCTGAAACCCTTCGGGAGCCGTCCCGAACAGGGGTCAGGGAATTGATCGGCAAGTACGCAATCCTGCTGCGCAACCGGCGCTACCTCTTCCTGACCCTGGCCGTGGCCCTGATGTCCTTTTCCATGTTCTCCTTTATCGCCGGGTCAGCCTCCATGTACATCGCCGGATTCGGGGTGAACGAAACCACCTATGGCTATTTCTTCGCCTTCAACGGCACGGCCCTGATTCTGGCCCCGCTGCTTTTGACCCGTTTTGCCGGAACCTTCAGCGCAACCCAGATCATGCGCTTCGCTGCGCTGGGCATTCTCTGCGCCGGAGCCTGGATGGTCGTGGAATGGAACACCACCCCATGGCGTCTGGCCCTGCCCATGTGGTGTGTTTCCTTCTGCTTCTCCCTCTCCCGGCCGATCTCCAACCATCTCATCCTGGCGCAGGTGGACCGGGACACCGGCACGGCCTCCTCGCTGATGATCTTTCTCTATTTTCTCACCGGATCCATGGCCATCTGGCTCATCTCCCTGGACTGGAAGAATCCCATCGCCGTCATGGGAATCATGAACGTGATCGTGGGCGGCATGGCCCTGATTTTCTGGATTGCATGGACAAAACTCGTGGGAAAGAGATAAGAACAAACCGGTTCGAACTGCAATTCGTCGCATCCATCAAACCATCTGCCCACCACTATCTCGGAGTGAAGTATTGATGCAATACCCCCGCAACGCACAAGGGGCTCCCAGCATAGTGCTGGAAGCCCCTTGAATGATTTTCTGGAGCCCACGACCGGACTTGAACCGGTGACCTCTTCCTTACCAAGGAAGTGCTCTACCTGCTGAGCTACGTGGGCCTGTATGACGGAAAAGACCTCCTAGAGAAAGTCCCTGAGAATTTCAAGTCTTTTTTAACGGAAATCCACGGCCGATTTGTTCTCAGGGCCGGTTTGCCCTGCGATTTCTGGCATTGGGATGAGAACCCACCTGCCCTGCCCGAAAACCTGCCTAGCCGCGTTGTCCGACGAGCTCACGGAGATAGGTCCCGTAATCGTTTTTATACCTTCCGGCCAGAATCTCGAGCTGGGCTGCGTCAATATATCCCTTGCTCAAGGCGATCTCCTCGATGCAGGCGATACGAAATCCCTGGCGATTCTGAATGGCCTGGACAAAGGTGCCTGCCTGCTGGAGGGATTCGTGGGTTCCGGCATCGAGCCAGGCAAAACCGCGCCCGAGAAGCCGGACGGTGAGTTCGCCGCGCTCGAGGTAGACCTTGTTCACATCGGTGATCTCGAGTTCCCCCCGGGCAGAGGGCTTGAGTTCCTTGGCAATGGACACAACCTGATTGTCGTAAAAATAGATCCCAGGAACCGCGTACTTGGACTTGGGACGCTCGGGTTTTTCCTCGATCCCCAGCACGGTACCCTCTTTGTCGAATTCCACCACTCCGTATCGGGTGGGATCCTTGACCGGATATCCAAAGATGATCCCGCCCTTGTCGAGGCGGGAACTCTCGCGCAGAATGCTTGAAAGCTCATCCCCGTAGAGAATGTTGTCCCCAAGAACGAGGCAGACATTGTCATCGCCGATGAATTCCTCGCCAAGAACAAAGGCCTGGGCCAAACCCTCGGGTTCGGGCTGCTCCTTATAGCGAAGAGAAATTCCCAGGGAAGACCCGTCGCCCAGAAGCTCCCTGAACAATCCAATATCCCTTGGAGTGGAGATAATCAGAATATCCCGGATCCCTGCGAGCAGAAGCACTGACAGGGGATAGTAAATCATGGGCTTGTCATACACCGGGAGCAATTGCTTGCTTACCGACAATGTCAGGGGATACAGCCGTGTGCCGGAACCGCCGGCCAGAATGATTCCTTTCATGCGATCGAATCCATTGTGTTTACGAGGTCCGGACCGGTTCAACGAGCCTCTCCAGACCCCATTTTGCATAGCGAGAGCACTCTCCATACGCGTCCGGAAATATTCTCTGCCAGTCAGAACTCCTTGCGGGATCACTCATTTTCAATGCAACGAGACAACTTCCAGAGTAATGACAATAACCGAGCCATCTGCTAGACGGCTGACTACCTTGTAACATGCAAACATGCAACGCACACAGGTATGTCATGAACCCACTCTTTTTTCTTCCCTTTGCCCTGCTGATGTTCATCCTGTTCATCATTCTGATCATCTTTCTCTTCGCCTTCATCCAGATCGGGGCCATTTCCGTGGCCTTTGCCAAACTCGGACTGTCCTCGGGCCAGGTTTTCCTCCTCCTTGTGGGCTCCCTTCTGGGAAGTGCCGTGAATCTCCCGATCTATCGGCGGCCCCTGCCTGTCAAGCCTGAAAACGGGGTTCTGGAGATGGACTTTCACGGCATCTGGAGGCAGTATCGCAAATACAGTATACGCCCCATGGCCGAGGTTACGGAACAGGTCATCGCCATCAATTTCGGGGGCGGGGTGATCCCCTGTTTTTTGTCCCTGTATTTTCTGATCCAGCTCGGCCCTTCCCTGGGCATGGCCCTGGCCTTCGGCGTCGTCACTTTGGCCGTGTACAAACTGGCCCGCCCCGTTCCCGGTCTGGGCATCGGTATCCCCTTTCTGATTCCCCCGCTTTTGACCGTCATTGCCACCTGGGTCCTGGCCCCCCAGGGGCAGGAGGCACAGGTGGCCTATGTGGCCGGAAGCCTGGGAACTCTGTTTGGGGCGGACATCCTCCATCTGATGAGTGACAAGAGTATAGCCCGCCTCCAGGCGCCCATGCTCTCCATCGGGGGGGCAGGAACCTTTGACGGCATCTTTCTCACCGGCATTCTGGCCGTGCTCCTGGCATAATCTCAACGTATTGAAGCGGTTATGAAAACAACATTTTTGGAACCTTCGACCACGGCCCAGCACCTGCTCCTTGCTGACGAGCCCGGCGGGCTGTTCGCAACGACTCTTCTGGGCACCCGCGAAATACACCGCATGCGGGCGGGCGATCTTCTCGGTCAGGACGGGTCTCCCATGCTTCAAGCCGTGGCCCGGATATGGAATCCCACGGATGACGGCCGGGCCACAGCGGCCTGGATCATGCAGCAGATGGGGCAGACCCTGCCTGAAGAGGGTGCTGACCTGCACTGGCTTCCCCGGGGCCGCTCCCTGGCCTGGATCACCCTGAGCGACAAGGGTTCACGGGGAGAACGGGACGACGCAAGCGGTCCGCTCATCGAGACTCAGGTGAGGGAACGCATGGAACTTTCTCTCTGCCGCGGCTTTTTGATCCCGGATTCCGAGCCCCGCCTCAGGTCGTTGCTCACAGATCTGGCCCTGTTCCAGGGGTTTGATCTTATTCTGACCACCGGCGGCACAGGCGTCGGCCCCCGGGACATCACCCCGGAAACCACCTTGAGCGTGATTGACAAACGCCTTCCAGGTTTTGAACAGGCCATGACAGCCGCCTCCCTGGCCAAGACACCCATGGGCGTGATCTCCAGGGCCGTCGCTGGCACGCTGGGATCCTCCCTGATTATCAATCTTCCGGGAAGCCCCAAGGCGGTCCGGGAAAACATGGCCGCCATTCTTCCGGCCATCGGCCATACCCTGGACAAACTCCAGGGCGACCCGCGTGATTGCGCCTCGCTGCTCGCCTGAGTCCCCTACCGCGCCGGTTCGGGATCCAGAGCGAGGCGCCGATTGAGCGCTTGGCCTCTCCCTCTTAAAAGACAGCGTCCTTTTGTTGTTTTAAGGATCGATTCATGGATACTCCCCAGCATCTGTTCCCCCCGGAACATCCAGCCATCAAGGGTTCTGCCTTTGACATGGCCGTTGTCCTCGACCGAAAAGGGATCTGCCAGGACATCCTGGCCCTTAACCCGAATCTCGACCCGGCAGAGACGCAGCTCCAGGGGCGCAGTATTGCGGTTCTGCTCCCCCCCGAGATAGGTGATCTTCTCCCGGAAATGATCCGGCGAACCCTGGACGAGCAGGTCTCCCAAAGCCTCGAATTCCCCATGACCTGTGCCGATTCCCTCACGGAGCACTGGTTCGTGGCCACATGCATGCTCTTGCCCGGCTCCACGGAGGCCGCCCCCCGATTGCTCTGGCTCGGCCGGGACAACACCACGAACAAAATCCGGGAAACCGAACTGACCATGTACCGGGACCACCTCGAGGAAATGGTCGCCATCCGCACCGAGGAACAGCGCTCGACCAACGACGAACTCCGGAAAGAGATCGAGCGGCACAAACAGACCTCCGAGGCCCTGGATCGGGCCCAGGAACGCTACGATCTGGCCATACGGGGCGCCAAGGACGGTATCTGGGACTGGGATCTGAGTGACGACTCCCTGTATCTCTCACCCCAGATGAAAGAATCCCTGGGATTCGCGGATCACGAAATCGCCAACAATCTCTGGGAATGGGCCAGGCACATTCACAAGGGGGATTGCGAAAAGATCTTCGACGACTTCGGTCGGTTGATACGGGACAGGGCGAACAATTTCACCGAAGAATACCGGATGCAGCACAAGGACGGGTCCATCCGCTGGATCTACATCAAGGGGGCCGTGCTCAGGGACGACCAGGGCCGGGCCATGCGTATGGCCGGCACGTGTACGGACATTACCGGCCGCAAACATGCGGAAAATATCTCCAGCATGCTCCTGCAGATAGCCAATGCCATCAACACCACCATTGATCTGGATGAATTGTACGCCACCATCCACAAAATCCTGCTCACCTCCATTGAGGCCAAGAATTTCTATATCGCCCTGCTGGACGAGGAAAACGACAAGATTGTCTTCCCGTATTTCCGGGATGAAAAACAACAGGACTTCAAGGAACTTGAGCACTTCAGTACCAGTCCGCGGGGTGCCACGGTCAAAGTCATCAAGGCTGGAAGAACCATGGTCCTGACCGAGGAAGAGCATAGAGCCACCCAGTGCATCGGTGAGCCCGCCAAGATCTGGATCGGGGTTCCTCTCAAATTCAGGGACAAGGTGGTAGGGGCCATGGCCGTGCAGCATTATTCCTGGCCCGACCACGACACCTCCCAGGACATCCAGATTCTCGAAGCGGTCTCCTCGCAGATCGCCCTGGCCATTGAACGCAAGGCCAATGAAAAACTCCTTTCCCATCTGGCCATGCACGATTCCCTGACCCGCCTGCCCAACCGGATTCTCCTGCGGGAGCGGGTCGGCCGGGCCCTGCGCCGGACGCAGAGAAACAAGAGCTACCACTTTGCCCTGGCCATGATCGATCTGGACCGGTTCAAATTCGTCAACGACTGTCACGGTCATCTCGTGGGCGATGAGCTTTTGCGGGACATAGCCTCAAGAATCCATCAGGAACTCCGAGCCATCGACACCCTGGCCCGTCTGGGCGGGGATGAATTCGCCATTCTGTTCGAGGAAACCGGGGCCTCCCACAAACTCATCCACAAGATCAAAAAAATCCAGGAAATCATCCGGATGCCCTTTAAAACCAAGGGATATGACATCCAGGTCGATTCGAGTATCGGACTCATCCTGAAAACGGATTCCTACCAGACCGTGGAAGATCTGATCCGGGACGCGGACACGGCCATGTATCAGGCCAAGAGCATGGGGCCCGGCAAGGTTCGGGTGTTCAGCATGAGCATGCACCGGCAGAGCATGATGACCATGAGCCTTGAACAGGACCTGCGCCACGCCCTGGAAAAAAACGAATTCTTTCTGGAATACCAGCCCGTGGTCGATTTCATGACCCGAGAGGTGCAGGGATTCGAGGCCCTGCTCCGCTGGCGCCATCCCGCACGGGGCATCATCTCCCCTGTTCAGTTCATCCCGGTTGCCGAGGACACCGGAATGATCCGGGAGATCGGGCTCTGGGTCATGGAACAGGCCTGTGCGACCCTTGGCCGGTGGCACCGGGAAGTCCCCGGATCAGCCCACGTGACCATGGCCGTGAACCTTTCGGCCAAGCAATTGAACATGTCCGGACTTCCCAAAAAGATCAGGGAGATCATGGAGACGACCGGCATCCAGCCCTCGGACCTGAACCTCGAGATCACGGAAACCGCGATCATGGAAGCGCCCAAATCGGCCCTGGTCATGCTCAAGCAGATCAAGGGACTGGGGGTGGGGATCGCCCTGGACGATTTTGGGACGGGATACTCGTCCCTCTCCTATCTGCACAACTTTCCCTCGGATACCATCAAGATCGACAGATCCTTTGTGGCCGCGATCCAAAAGGACGAAGAAAGTCTGGAAATCGTCCGGGCCATTGTCATTCTTGGCAACAGTCTGCGTCTTAACGTCATTGCCGAAGGAATCGAAACCTGGAAACAATACGAGATCCTGAAGAACCTGGGCTGCGACCAGGCCCAGGGATTTTTGTTCTCGCATCCCTTGAGTGAACCCTTTTGCCACGAACTCTTGAGGCACCCGGAAAGCACTCCCTGGAAACACGCCTGTCCGGACCAGGATCTGTAGATCCGCCATCCAAGGACCGCCTCCGGTCTGACACGGGATCAGTGCCTGGCTTGCTTTTCATGGACTAACGTTCTAAAGCCCAACTATCATTTTTACAGTTACAAACACATCATGTTCAAAAAAAGAAACAGTTACAACCGATACCTCAATCCTCCGAAACGAAACACCAAACGGATCCTTGTCCTTCCCATGGTTCTCCTTGGGATGGGAGCGATGCTCTATTTCCTGTTTTTCACCCAGCAATCCGGTGAAACCACACCGTTTTCCTCCCCCAATCCCTCGAAGCTGTCTTCCCGGTCTGACCTTTCTCCTCTCAATGAGTCATCACAACCAGAATCTGAAAAACCCGTCCCCGTTACGGTTCCCGTCATCCAGGAACCCGCAAGAATGACCGCGGAGATTTGCAAAGGCGATACCATAAGCGGTATCCTAGGAACCTATCTGACCCCTCCCGAGATTCTCGAACTGGGTCAGGTCTGTGAACCTGTTTTCCCCCTCTCCGGCATCCGTCCGGGACAGCCCTATACCCTGGTTCTGAAAAACGATAATCTGACCGGTTTTGAATACGAAATCGATGCCAACGCCAAACTCCTGGTCAGCCGCGACGAGAACGGTTTTTCCGCTGTAAAGCAGGATATCGTCTATGAGATCAAGCGGGAAATCGTGGAGGGAAGTATCGACTCGAGTCTCTCCTTGTCGTTGGACAAACTGGGCGAAGGACCGGGTCTGGCCGTGATGATGGAGGACATTCTTGGATGGGATGTGGATTTTGGCAAGGATATCCGGCAGGGTGACAGGTTCAAGATTTTGGTGGAAAAACGATTCCGTAAAGAAAAGCCGGCGGGATACGGTCATATACTGGCTTTGGATTTCCAAAACCGGGACAGGACGTTCAAGGCCTTCAGATACACGGATGCCAAGGACAGAACCTCGTATTTCGATGAAAAGGGCCAGTCCATGCGCAAGGCCTTTTTAAAGGCCCCCCTGTCGTTCACCCGCATCTCTTCAGGATATTCCAACCGGCGGTTCCATCCCATCCTGAAACGGTGGCGACCCCATCATGGGGTGGATTATGCGGCTCCCATCGGAACACCCATACGAACCATTGGAGACGGGGTGGTCATAGCCAAGGCGTATGACAAGGCTGCCGGCCGATACGTCAAAATCCGTCATCCCAGAGGCTACGAAACCGTGTACAATCACATGAGCCGATTTGGGAAGTCCATCCGCAAGGGCAAACAGGTCAAACAGGGCGAGGTGATCGGCTATGTGGGAAGTTCGGGCTATTCCACGGGGCCGCACCTGGATTTCAGGGTCAAAAGACACGGGTCGTATATCAATCCCCTGAACATGAAATCACCCCCGACCAATCCGGTCCCGGCGCAGGAAATGGAGCGATTCAGGGAAGAGGCCTCGCTTCTGGCCCAGGAAATAGGAACACCTTTTCCTGAAAACAGGATCATGAAGGCCCAAACCGAGGTCGATCCGACCAAGGGTTGAGAAAAACGGTTCTGAGAGCCCTCGTGAAAAACATGTTTGGTTTCGTCCAGGCGCGTTTGTTCGCATCCAGGTACCTGGAACATCATGGCTGGTCTGCCCCGTTTTGGTCGGTTTGACTCTCCGTTCGCCAGCCATGGGGTTCAGTCTGTCTTCCCCTGCAGGGACCTGATCATCTCCCGGGTCAGGGAACCCACCGCCTCGATAATTTCCTGAATCTGGACAGGCCCGGCCTCATCCACATGGATGCCGCACGTCACGCAGACACGGACATTCAGCCCTGCGGCCATGTCCCTCGCCACATCCCGGGCCAGTTCATCCTCCTTGTGCCCGGTCACCGCCAGCACGGAAACGGTCGCGCTGACCACGTCCCTGTCCCGCAAACTCGGCCTCGGCTCGGCCAGGGCAACGGCACCGATGTGCTCCCTATCCCCTCCAGAGACCGCCACACACAGATCCTCCCCCAGAGTAAGCACCCGCATGCGGATCAGCGTCCCACCCACTTCGGCAGTCAACGTGAGCATGGACCCTCATCCTCTCTGCCTCGCGGTATCATCGCGGTGGTCAGGGCGCCACCCTCTCCAACAAACCTGCCCAGGGGCAAAGAGACCATCATGATGAACTCCCCGGAGTCGTTCCTGCTTGATGCCCCTGCTCTCCCGTATCTTCCAGGACATCATGGACCAACTTCTTCAAGGTCAGGATGGAGAAGGGTTTTTGCAGAAAATGGATCCCCTCCTCCAAGACCCCCTGTGGGCCAATGACATCGTCGGTGTACCCGGACATGAAAATGGCCTTCAGATCGGGCTGGAGGTTCACCAATTCGTCATACAACTCCCTGCCGTTCAGCCCGGGCATGATCACATCCGTGAGCAGAAGGTCCACCCGCCCCTGATGGCTTGCGAAAAGTTCGCGGCCGGCCAGGCCGTCATCAGCCACAAGAAGCTGCATGCCTTCCCGTGACAGAATGCTCTCCACAAGCGCCCGAACCTGCTCATTGTCCTCGACCAGAAGAACGGTTTTCTGTGTATCCATCGATCTGACCGAATCCCTTGATGGACAAATGGCTTTCTGCGCCGGACCCTTTGTGTCCTGCTCACTGACCGGAAAAAGAATGAAAAAGGAGGCTCCCTGCCCGGGCCTGCTCTGAACCCGGATGCTTCCACTATGCTGCTTGACGATACCGTACACCATGGCCAGTCCCAGCCCGGTTCCCTTGTCCTGGACCTTGGTCGTGAAAAAGGGCTCGAAGATATGATCCCGGACCGACGAGTCCATACCTTCACCGGTATCCGTGATTTCCAGAAGAACATACTGCCCGGTATCAACCCCATAAAGTCCAGCTGCATCATCATTGTCGAGAATGGCCAGATCGGTCTTCAACACCAGGCGTCCTCCTGAGGGCATGGCATCCTGGGCGTTGACCGCCAGATTCATGATCACCTGTTCCAGATGGCCCATATCCGCGTTGATGCTTGGGAGATCAGAAAAGAGATCCAGCTCGATGTCGATATCTTCTCGAATGGTCCGAACGAGCAGTCGCAAAAAACGCTCCAGGAGATCATTCAGATTCACGGGGACAAATTGCAATGCGTGCTTGCGACTGAAGGCCAGAAGTTGATGGACCAGTTCTCTGGCCCGTTCTCCAGCGCCAATGATTTGTTCCACGGATGCATACCGGGGATCGTTTGGAGCGGTATCATCCAGAACGATCTCGGCATAGCCGAGGATGGGGGAAAGCAGATTGTTCAGATCATGGGCAACTCCTCCGGCCAACCGGCCGACGGATTCCAGCTTCTGGGCCTGCCTGACCTGCATTTCGAGCTGTTTGTTTTCCTTTTCAGTCTGTTTTTGCACGGTAACGTCTTCCACCTGGGAAAGAATGGTCACCACGTTGCCGTGAGCATCCTTGAGTGCGGAGTTGTACCAAACACAATGGATGGTGCGGCCATCCCTGGTGAGATTGCGATTGCGGATGATATTGCGCTGGCTGTCCTCGAAAAGCATCTCCTTGATTTTCGTCTCGACCTCCGGGAGGTCCTCGTGGGGAATCAACCCCAAATCACGCCAGGTCTTGCCCACAGCCTCGGTTTCGCTCCATCCGAAGATGGCCTCGGCCCGTTCGGACCAGGCAGCGATCCTGTTGCCGGAGTCCCATTCAATGAATGCCAGTGGAGAATTCTGCACCAGAAAGGTAATCCGATCCAGGGCCCTGCGCAACGACTCCTCATTTGTCCTGGCCTGGGTGATCTCCACGGCAACCTCGACCACCCCCTTGAGCAGCCCGAATTCGTTGAATGCCGGATAGGCCGAAATAGACCAGATCCGACCATCAGGGTTGGTCTGCTCATGGTGGGTCTTTCTGCCCGTTTTAAAGGCCTGGAGCACCGGACAACCGTCACAGGGAACGTCACTGTCAGCCCAAATCAGATGACATTTTTTGCCGATCAGGTTGGCAGGGCTGCTCCCCACGGAGTTCCCGGCTTCCCGGTTGGTCCAGACGACATTCAGTTCAGGGGAATCGTAAAAAGCAACCACGTTCGAGATGCTTTCCAGGATGAGTCTCTTCTCGCCTTCGCTCCGGCGCAGGGCGCGTTCGGCTTTGACCTGTTCGCTGATATCCCTGATAAAGGCGATGAATCCTCCCTGGTCTTCGGGTCGGTACTGGGCGCTGATCTCCACATCAAAGGTGAAACCGTCCTTGCGGCGATGCAGGGTTACAAACCGGTCTTCACCCTTTTCGACAACCGTGCGCATATGCGTTTCAAACTTCCTGGAATCTTCGCAAACATCGAGATCACTGATGTGCATTCCCAGCAGCTCGTCTTCGGCAAACCCCGACATCCGACAATAGGAGGCATTGACCTGAAGAATCCTCCTCTGGGAATCCACCAACCAGAAACCATCCATGGCTGTCTGAAGGATGGACCGGTACCTGTCCTCGGTCTCATTAAGCGACCTTTGGACACGATCCAATCGAGCCTGGCCTCGTATCTCGCGGGCAACGCGATCTACGACCGAAGGGAGCAGGTCCAGGAAATCAACTCCTTTGACCACATAATCCCTGGCTCCCAGTTTCATCATATCCACGGCAAGTCGTTCACTTCCCTGTCCGGTCATGACGATAAACGGAACCTCACGACCCTGCTCGACCATGGATGGCATGGACGAGCTGACTGCCATCCATATCCGGCAGCTTCTGGTCCAGGAGAACCAGGAATAGATCATGGGCATCGATCTTCTCCACTCTCTCCAGAGCCGCCCGGCCGGTCGTCACGCCCTGGACCGTATATCCCGCCCTGGCCAGCTGTTTCCGGACCAGCCTGTTCACCCCTTCATCGTCCTCGACCACCAGGATATGCAAGGCCGTGTCTTCTTTGTATTCAACTCTCATCTACTCATCCTCGGCAACGCGCTGCAGCGCATGGGGTGCCAATCAATAAACCAGGACATACCCGTGATATCATTGGACCTCGTCATGTGCATCCATGGCCTCCCGGACCTTTGCCAACAGCACCTTGACGGAAAAGGGCTTGTGCAGAAACATGATTCCCTCTTTGATGACCCCGTGTTCGGCAATGGTATCGTCAGTGTAGCCGGACATGAAGAGTATCCGGGTTTCCGGCGAAATGGTCCTGACCCTGGTGATGACACGATTCTTGAGAAACATGAGCCCGACCATACTCGCCTCGATGGTTGCATCGAGCTCCTCGGCCACCTCGCGCAAGGCCTCTTCGGCCCGTTTCTTTTCCGTGATATCCCTGGCTACCCCGCACAGGCCGACTACAGAACCGTCCGCACCCCGGACCGGGGTCTTTTTGACATTGAAGAACCGGGAGCTACCCTGCACAGAAATGGCAAGCTCGTCTTCCACGATCTCACCAGCAAGAACCCTGCGGTCGCTTTTCTCAAGCTGTTGCGCGACGTCAGGATCAAAAAGCTCTCCGTCGGGCCGACCGATCAGATCCTCGTGGGAGCGACCCAGAAGCCGTTCCACCACGGGATTGACCATGCGATAGCGCAGCTCCAGGTCCTTGAGAAACACATTGTCAGCGACCGACTCGAAAACCACCCGGAACCGTTCCTCGCTCTCCCGAAGGGATTCAAGGTCCTGCACCCGCCTGGTGACATCCTCGAACAGAACGACCACTTCACCCGAGGGAATGCGGAAGATGCGATTCTCCCGCCACCCACTGCGCTGCTCATCACTATAGTAAAAGGGCTTCAGGTGCTGACAGGTTCCGGTCTTCCAGGCCGTGTTCATGGCATCGAGCAGACCGGAACGATCCATGTTCGGAAAACATTCCAGCAGGGTATGTCCAACAACCTTCTCGCGCGTGACACGGGTGATACTCTCGGCGGCCCGGTTGAAATCGATGAATGTGAAATCCCTGCCCCTCTCCACGGCCTCGTACACGGCGACCCCGGTGCTCAAATGATCGAACATCCCCTGAAGACGGTCCTTGAGGACCTGGTTGTCCAGCTCGACCTGTTTTCGGGCATCGATATCCGTATGGGCACCCACAATGCGCACGGGATTGCCCTTTTCGTCACGCTCTACGATCCTCCCCCGGGAATAGATCCACTTGTACCCACCCTCCTTGGTCTTCAGACGGAATTCCATGGCATAGGCGGGTGATTTCCCTGCAAGATAGTCCCCAAGAGTCTGTTCGAGTACCGGCAGATCCTCGGGATGGATGATCTGCCGGCAATAGCATCCCTTAAGCTGCAATTCTCCGGGCTCATAACCGAGCATGGTCGCCCAGCGATCCGAGCAGGTGAAACCATCGGTTATCAGATTATAATCCCAGATCCCGTCATTGGTGGCCGCAAGGGTGTTTCTGAGATCGGCCTCGGCCTGTCTACGTTCGGAGATATCGGTGAAATAATTCAGTGTGGCCGGCTCCCCTTCCCATTCGATTCGCACCCCGGAGATCTCAAGCCAGACGACTCTCCCGGATTGCGTGATCCCCTTGAGTTCGTAACGCTCCGGCACATCCTCGCCCGCACACCGTCGCACATGATAATTCGCGACCATGTCCCTGGCATCGGGATGGATGAAATCAAGGATGGGACTATTCAAAAGTTCCTGTTCAGTGCATCCCGCGAGTCTGCAGAACCAGGGGTTGGCGAATTTGATGCGTCCCTTCTGGATGATGGCAATACCCTGGCCGGCCCGCTCGACAATGAGCCTGAATTTGTCCAGTTCCGCTTGCAAAGTGCCTTCGGCTGGTTTCAGGGGCAGGGGATCGATGTCTGACATAGTTTTCTCCGGGAACGAGCTGGGATTTTTGGCAGTTCAATTGTGAATGTGTATAGTGTTAGGAAAAATTTGTCCACGCATGGAAGCGACCCCGCGTTGGTCATACCTTCCCCGTAAGGGATTGGCTGCCTATGAGTCGGCCCCTTGTGCGCAGACCCTCTCGTATTTTCGGTACCACGCGCAATCCACCGGGAGCAATCTGAATACCGATGCGAAATGATTCTGGTTTGACCTCTGTCTGTGGATCGCTTACATCCCGGTGCATCATCCCACCACCCCTTCAGCAAGGAGTCTTCCCATGATCCGTCTTGTCACCCTGCTGGTCACTGCCCTGATGCTCACGGCCTGTGCCCCGACCATCAAAACCCAGGCCGTGCCCATTTCCACCACCCCGTCCGGTGCCACGGTCGATGTGGACGGCCAGCAGCAGCTCGTGTCACCGTGCACTGTGGACCTGACCTGCACCCAGGATCACCTCCTGACCTTTTCCAAGGATGGCTACCAGCAACAGGACGTAACCATTAAACGCCAGTACCAGGAACAGAAGGTCCTGATAAATGCCATCAATTCCGGGATTTCATCGGGAAGTTTTTTTGACAACACGGCCATGGGCATCACCAGCGGATTGAGCTCCATCGACAGTCAGCAGAATACCGGCGAGGCTTACGTGCTCGTTCCTTCCACGGTCAGCGTCCGATTGATCCCTGAGGGAGGGTTTCCAAAAACATCCACCCATCAGGAGGTGGACCAGGCAACGACCAATCCCTCTTCTCCTCTTGATTGCATGGATTCCCACGACGAACAGATGCTCGAGCACGCGCTGGAATCCTCGGCAACCGGGATAACATCGTCATGGACAAACGGACAAGGGACCACCTTTGCCATGGTTCCGGAAGATGCTCGAACTGAAGACGGTCAGACCTCCCGTTCCTTTTCACTGGCAGCCACGACGAACGGTTCCCAGACTGTGAAGCAATATCTTGCCATCCGGGTCGGCCGGGGCGAATGGCAGATTCATGCCGCCACATCCCGGGAAGACGATCCTGATTCCTCCCGGACAACTACCAAAGCTGTTCTCAAGACCCTGGGCGAAGTCAATTGGCCCGGTGGCATAGGCAAATCCACCAAACTCGGTTCCTCGAACAAAAAATCCACCCACGTGGGAAACGACGGCACAGTGACCACCAAATCGACCTCCACCTCGGTTTCCGCCGGGGTCCATGTCTCCCCCAAAGCCGCCTTCCAGCTCCTGGACGCCCTGGAAGGGGATTGATCACGTCTTCGACGACATTATGGAATCACCAAACAACCAAAGGGGCCCGGAATGCAGTCATTCCGGGCCCTTTATCTGGAATAAATGTTCCTCGCGTCGAAACACCGAAACAAAATCCTCCCCGAGCTCAAAGAAGTCCTTTTTGCGTGGAAAAGGCTCCATCATTCCCGCCGATTTGAGCATGAATGTGGGAAAAACGTCCATAATCCTCGACCATTTTATGGACAAAGTGGTAAATTTTTACTTTTTATTTTTTGGGACTACGCCAAACCGCGTGCATCGGAAAAAACTCGTGGCAGCCCGACCTCATCATCTTCAATATTATTAATGCATTTCAGAGAGATACGCCATCAGCTTACATATTATGCCCCAAAAGACAGATCTTCGTCAGGGGTAGGGTTGACAGGATTGTCCGGAGAGCCAAAAAGTTCGGGAAGGCTTGGGTAAAACACCCCTGAAAAAACGATTTCAGGGGCTCCTCTCTCCAGCCGGGAGCCATTATGAATCACCGTCACAAAGTAAATCTCAACAGTATCTTTTTCTTTACCACCGGATCAGGAGCGCTCTGCCTTCTGTCGTCGGTACAGAAAATTTTCATGGGTACCCCGCAGACGCTTCAGGGATATGTCATCCCCTTTATTTTCGGGGGAACAGCCGGCCTGGCCATTGGATTCAAACAGATGGGACTGCAGACCCAGAATGAACAACTCGCGCAGGCATTTGAAAACCTGAAAACAGCCAACAAGAAACTCCTGGAAGTCAACCGGGACCTGGAAAAACGGACCAGAGAACTTGAAGAATCCTTTGCCGAGATCAAACGGCTGCAGGGAATCATCCCTATCTGCGCCGAATGCAAAAAGATCCAGGACGATGATGGTCAGTGGAAACCTGTGGAGCTCTATGTTCAAAACCACTCGGCAGCCCAGTTCAGCCACGGCATTTGCCCGGTCTGTGCCAAAAAACTCTACCCGGAATTGAATCTCATTCCCCGGGACAAAAAGCTGAACAAAGAAAATTGAACCTAACCCGTCTGTTCGAGTACGTCATGTAGTGATAAATGAGAGAAACGATCCTCACCATACAAAAAAAGACCCGCCAAGGCGGGTCTTTTTTTGTATGGGCAACGATGAGAATCACGAGAGTGATCCACCAAACAATCACCCCCCGAACCATCCCGCGGGAAGGATCTCCAACGCCTTGGAATATTCGCTTCGCAGCTGTTCCAGTTTGGAGCCGATGGCCCCTTCCTTGTCGACGGTGGAGGGGCAGGTGTCGAGCATCTGATTCTTGATCGCTTCCAGTTCACCGACCGTGGATTTGATCGTGTTCAGGGTGTTCTCCAGCTTGGTCATATCGTCGCCCGAGAGCTTCTCAGTGGCGACGAGGATATCATAGAGCTGCGCCTTCCAGGCGTTGAGCTCCATCTCAAGGCCTTTACAATACCGCTTTACCGCATCCTTCTTGCCCGCATCGCTTGCACATCCTTCGATCCCACTGCAGCTCGGGCAAGGTCCCGGATAATCCATGTTGGCCATAATCTCCTCCCATGCGTGTTAAGGGTTGGCGGGTAGAACCCCTCGCCCCGGGACATCGCCTACACGCCCCCCGGGACACGGCAACGCTCCATGATCCCGCATGAACGACTGCCTCCATCACAACCAGTGGTGAAAAAAGCTGGATTAGACTTCCAGTAGCACCTTGAACATGTATTTTCAATCCCTATTTCCATTTTGCAACCTTCTGTCATAACCCCTTTCTAAAAATGAAAACATACAAATATCCCACAGTCCGATTTTCTCATTTACCCAAAAGCAAAAAGGATTTCCTTATTTCGACCTCTTTTTCCCGTTGATTCCCCTATTTGACGAAAATATTGCAGTAATGTAAGATAAACCTCTTTAAGATTTTCATTTTTGTCATTTTTTTTGCCGGTTTCCACCCCCAACCTTTATGAGGAAGCTTGTTCATGAATCAGAAGAAAAAATCCAACGATGTCCTCGGAACCGTCAACCGCGGCAATCCGGCCGAATCCGGACTGTGTACCCTGTGCCGGGCCGACTGTCAGGGAAAATGCGAAACCTGGCTGTCCAGCCTGGTAGGCCGCAAACTTCTCTATCCCCGTGACTTCGGGAGTGTGACCGCGGGCAGCGACAACACCACCCACGTAGGCGTCTCCTACAATTCCCTGCGCATTCAGGGCTACAACTATGGGGCAAAGGGCATGGCCCCGGGGCTGTCCACCGACCCCGACGACTGCATCTTCCCCAATGTCAGCCTGGAATCCTCCTTTGGCGCGGAAATCGAGACCAAGGTCAAAATCCCCTTGATGACCGGGGCACTGGGTTCCACCTTTGTGGCCGAGCGCTACTGGGAATCCTTTGCCACGGGCTGCGCCCTGGTCGGCATCCCCATCGTGGTCGGCGAAAACGTTGTCGGCGTGGACCGCAAGGCCGAATTCAAGGACGGCAGAATTTCCAAATCACCGGAACTGGACCGGCGCATCGAGACCTACAACAGATATTATGACGGGTACGGCGCGATCATCGTTCAGATGAATGTCGAGGACAGCCGTAACGGCGTGGCCGAATACATTATCGACAAATATGGCAATGACGTCATCATCGAGCTCAAATGGGGACAGGGCGCCAAGGACATCGGAGGCGAGATCGAGGTCAGCAGCCTGGATTACGCCCTGTTCCTTAAAAAACGGGGCTACCTGCTGGATCCGGACCCGGAAAGTCCCAATGTCCAAAAGGCATTTAAGATGCGTGCCATCCGCTCCTTTGCCCGCCATTCCCGCCTGGGATACACGGATATCTCCTCCCATGAAAAGGTCCGTGAAGACTTCATGAACACGGTGGCCTTTTTGCGCAAACTCGGATTCAAGCGCATCTCCCTGAAGACCGGTTCCTATGGCATGGAAGCCCTGGCCATGGCCATCAAATTCGCCTCGGACGCCAAACTGGATCTCCTGACCATGGATGGTTCCGGCGGCGGTACGGGCATGTCCCCCTGGAACATGATGCAGAGCTGGGGGGTCCCCTCCATCCTGCTCCACTCCAAGGCCTATGAATATGCATCCATCCTGGCTGCCAGGGGTGAAAAGGTCGTGGACATGGCCTTTGCCGGCGGATTCGCCCTCGAGGATCAAATTTTCAAGGGGCTCGCCCTGGGTGCACCCTTTACCAAGATGATCTGCATGGGCCGGGCCCTGATGATTCCGGGCTTTCTGGGGGCAAATATCGAAGGGGCCCTGCATCACGAACGCAAAGATGCGGTCAAGGGCAATTGGAACAAACTGCCCGCCACGGTGAGCAATCTCGGCAACAGTCCGGAACAGATCTTTGCCGGGTACTATGATGTTGAAAAGATCGTCGGCACCGACGAAATGGCCAACGTTCCCCTGGGAGCCATCGCCATGTACACACTGGCCGACAAACTCAGCGCCGGCCTGCAGCAGCTTCTGGCCGGAGCCCGCAAGTTTTCCATGGATCAGCTCTCCCGCGAGGACCTGGTCTCCGCCAACCGGGAAACCGAGGCGGAAACAAGGATTCCGTTCATCACCGACGTGCATGACGAAATCGCCAAGAAGATCCTCAAGGGATAACCCCTGCCGGATCATCGCTTCTCGCAGCATAAAAAAAGCCTCCTGATCAGGAGGCTTTTTTTATGGCCGAAACGCTCATACGATACGCACATGAAAAACAAGAAACCAGGGAGAGGGGTCGCTTCGATAGATATCGGCTATGCGTTCAGCTTGTATTGATTATATCTTTGCATACGACAAATACATCGATCTGACATATAGCATCAAAGATGCTCTCCTCCCTTACTTCACATACCGCCTGTCTCCAGGCCCGGCCGGCTCGCTCTCCGGCAGTCCAGGCCGTCAACAACCGCGGTTCAGCCAGGCTCAACGAAGATCATCTACTGGTCGGCTCGCACACCTTCGGGGTTTTTGACGGGGCATCCAGCCTGACTCCGGGATGCTTTCACGGGATGACCGGCGCATGGTGGGCCGCGTTCATGGCCTGGTCGGTCTTTGCACGCGAGGGGAACATCACCCTGGCGGAAACGGCCCGGCTGGCCAACCGAAAAATCCGTCAAAGCATGCTCGCGCACAGGGTGAACTGCACAAACAAACTCGATTGCTGGTCCACCAGCGCAGCGGTCTTCCGGGTCAGCAACGGGCGCATCGAATGGGTACAGACCGGCGACAGCCTTGTGGGGGTGATCCATGATGACGGTCAGGCCGAGCTCCTTTCGCCCTATCACAACCATGACCGGGAAACCCTCGGCCGCATGGCCCGGCTCACGGCCCAGGGGGTAGAGGATGTCAGGGAGGCGGCCATGCCGGCCATCAGGAAGGTGCGAGAAAGGATGAACCAGGACTACGGTGTATTGAACGGCGAACAGGGCGCCCTTGATTTCATTCGTTCCGGATCTGTGTCAACCAGGGGCGTTCGGCATGTCATCGCCCTGACAGACGGCATGTTCCCGCCCCATGTCGATCCTGAAAAAGACTTCGATTTCAATCTGTTTGCCCATCGATTCCGGAAAAAGGGACTGGACGGGGTGCTTGCGGATATCCGGACCCGGGAAGAGGCCGATCCCCACTGCCGCGCCTATCCGCGATTCAAGCGACACGACGACGCCACTGCCGTGGCCCTGACCCTGAAAGAGGGTTGAACTCACGGGTCAGACAAGTCTTTGATACACAGCGTCAATCTTTTCAAACACCCCGGACCAGGTGAACCGGCCCAAAAGTTCTTTCACAGCGGGCTCCGAGCGGGCACCAACCCCGGAACGGATCCTGTCCATCTGCTCCCCGAGAGCCCCGACCAGTGAACGGACAAACCTGTCCTCGTCATCAGGGTGGGGAATATCCACGGAACACATCCGGGGCAGGGGAACCCTGGTAACGATCCCGGGGTCCAGATTTCCAAACAGTTCATCGACACCGGGAAGTCCGGTGGCCACCAGGGAACACCCGCTCGCCAGGGCCTCCAAAAGTACCAGGGGAAGCCCTTCGAAAAACGAGGGCAGCACGAATATATGCGACCGTCTGAGCAGATCCGCCAGGGCGGACTGGGTCAGGGAACCGTGCATGACAACCCTGTCCCCGAGCCCGGAGGCCATCTCCCGGATCTCCTGTTCTTCCCGGCCGCTTCCGCTTCCTGCCAGGTGGAGCACGAAATCCCCCTCGAGCATCTTGCAGGCCCGAATCAGCCAGGGAACGCCCTTGGCCCGACTGAGTTTGCCGGCAAAGACCAGATGCAGGGGAGAGAGGGAAAGAGATTCACCGGGGGGAGTGAACAGGGTTTCATCGTATCCCGCGCCGGTCACCGTGATCCTGTGGGGCTCCAGTCCATAGAGTTCGCTAATCGTGGTTTTCTGCTCCCGGGTGAGGGCAAAGACCCCGGCCAACCGCGAGCACCCGGACAGGGCCCGTTCACGCAGATGGCTGCACTGTCTGAACTGACGCAGATCAGAGCCATGGCAGGAAGCAACCACGGGGATATCCGGAACCATCCGCCCGGCCAGAGAGGTCAACAGCCATAAATGATTGGCATGAATGATATCCGGGGTATATTTTTCCACAGCTTGTTCCAAAACATGTTCAAAACATTGTTCGTATCGTGCGACCTGATGGGCGTCGAGATCGCAAAAACAGGTGCTGGAGTATGGCATGACGTCACTCATGCCGACAATGGGAAAGGATATATCCTGTTCAAAACAAACCGAAGAGATATCCACAGCGCACAAATTCCGGACAGCGTCAGGTACAGAATATTCCCGGGGCACACCGGCAACCAGGGCATTGGCATAACCCCGCTCGGCCGCCTGCCCCATGACGGCCTGGACGTATACCCCGCTCCCGGTGGAATCGGGGCGCTGGCTCAAAAGATGTAATATTTTCATAGGCTCAGTAAAACAATTAAAACAATACAAGGCGATAGATTGTAGGGGCACCGACGTGCCGTGCCCTTTCTACCGGGAAACATCAAAACACCCGCACATAGCACATGACGTTTTTTTGCAAAAGCACTCTGCTTTTCCTATTTTTTTGATCCTCAAAGATCAATCAGGAGAATCATCATGATCCGCATCGACATCCCCGGGGGAGAAATCCTCGAACTCACTCATCTCGTCCTTGATTTCAACGGCACCCTGGCCCTGGACGGGCAGCTCCTCCCGGGCGTGTCCGAGCGGCTGAAAGCCCTTGCCGGACATCTCACCGTTCACATCGTCACGGCCGACACCTTCGGCAACGTAGCCGGACTCTTTGACGAGACCTCCCATGACATCGTGGTCCTCGAATCCAGGGAACAGGACAAGGCCAAGCAGCAGGTCATCCGGAATCTGGGACCTCGGGGATGCGTGGCCATGGGCAACGGCAGAAACGATGTGCTCATGCTCAGACAGGCTGCCCTGGGTATCGGACTCATCCAGGAGGAAGGCGCGTACCCTGGCATCCTGACTGCGGCCGACGTACTCTGCACGAATATCCGGGATGGTCTGGATCTATTGACCCATCCCCTGCGACTGGCGGCAACATTGAGGAATTGAACACCGGACGAAACGGCTCAGGCTTCCCCCAAGCCCTGTTTGCCCTTCCTGGGAACGCCGAGCGTCTGCTCGGCAATGCGCTCCCGATTCAACGAACAACAATGGGCAGATCCTACAAAAGAGGCGGCACACGCTTGCCGCCTTTCTCTGTGCCCGAAAGGCCGACCAGACGGTCGGCGTTCCCAGGAAAAGACACGCATCCCCAATGAACAAGAAAGAAGCGCAAACCATACAAACCAACGTTCAGACAGGAGACACCAATGGGAAAATATGACGAAATGTGGGAAAAACTGAACATCGACATGCCTGCCCACGACGGACTCATGGAGGTTCTGGGCAAATTCTACGGGGACATCTACCTCTCCCAGCAGGGACGTTTGCAGGGCATGGAATACCTGGATCTGGTCCTCTCGGAAATCCACGGCCTGCGGGTCAAGGAACTCCAGGATGCCAAGCAGAACGAGGGCCGCAAGGTCATCGGCACCTTCTGCGTGTTCGTCCCCGAAGAGCTGACCATTGCGGCCAATGCCATCCAGGTGGGCCTGTGTTCCGGAGCGGATGTGGCCAAGGAAGAGGTGGAAAAACTCATCCCCAGAAATACCTGCGCCCTGATCAAATCGTCCCTGGGTTTCAAGCTGGGCCGGCTCTGTCCGTTCACGGAATCCTGTGACCTCATCGTGGGCGAGACCACCTGCGACGGCAAGAAAAAGGCCTATGAGACCCTGGGAGAGATCGCGCCTGTATATGTCATGGAGGTGCCCCAGTGCAAAAACGAACACGACCGGGCCCTGTGGAAGGCGGAAATCCTCCGGTACAAGGAAACCGTTGAAAAGCTGACCGGGAACACCATCACGGCCGAAAGCCTGAAAAAAGCCATCGTCATCGTGAACAACAAGCGTAAGGCCATTCAGCGGCTGAACAAACTCCGGGTGGCCGAGCCCGTGCCCATTTCAGGACGCGACGCCCTGCTCATCAACCAGGTGGGTTTTTATGACGATCCCGAACGGTTCACCGCCCAGGTCAATCTCCTCTGCGACCAGCTCGAGGAAAAGATCGCCAAAGGCGAAGGCGTGGCCCCCAAGGGGACGCCCAGACTGCTCATGTCCGGCTGTCCCATGGCCGTGCCCAACTGGAAACTCCCCTATGTCACGGAAAGCTCCGGCGCGATCATCGTGGGCGAGGAATCCTGTGTGGGAACCCGGAATATCCGCGATCTGGTGGACGAATCCGGAGAGACCCTGGACGAGATGATCGACGCCCTCACGGACCGGTACCTGAAAATCGACTGTGCCTGCTTCACCCCCAATAATGAACGGGTGGACAACATCCTGGATCTGGCCCGTAATTCCAAGGCCGACGGCGTGCTCCAGTACACATTGATGTTCTGCCAGCCCTATGCCCAGGAAAATTTTCGCGTGGAAAAGAACCTGCAACGCGCCGAAATCCCATCCATGGTCGTTGAAACCGATTACGGCATGGAAGATGTGGAACAGCTCAAGACACGCATCGAGGCATTCGTGGAGATGGTCAAATAACCAGGTTCACCCGATGATCCGATGATCACGGTTTCCCCCCTGGGAACGCCGAGCGTCTGCTCGGCACTACATACCCGATTCACCAACCGGCAGAGGGCACAAAAAAGCCAATACGCGCATATCGCCTTTTCCTGTGCCCGAAAAGCCAACCAGACGGTCGGCGTTCCCAGGATACAAAATGCCTCTCCACCCGATTTCCCAATACACCGATTTCAATAAACAACGTCACACCTCCCGTAGGGGCACGGCGCGCCGTGCCCTTTTTCGACGATGCGACAAGGGTAGGGCACACAGCAAAAAGGGGCTCCCATAGGGGGGTGCCCCTACAACCTGGTTATCTGCCTTGGTGATGACATCCACAGGCGACACCCGGTTGATTTTCCCTACCGTTCCCCCTCTTCTTTGAACCTCCAACACACCGAACGGAACACCATGATAGCAGGAATCGATATAGGCTCCCGATCCATCGAGGCCGTGGTCCTCGACTGTGACAAGGTCACCTTTACCAAGAAAATCGCCACAACCTTCGATCCCCTGAAGCAGTGCGCATCCCTGCTCGAGGAATTCAAAGCGGATCATGTCGTGGCCACGGGCTACGGCCGCAAGCTCCTGGCCGAATCAGGATTGATCGACAATGTCGAAACCCTCACGGAAATCCAGGCCTACGCCCTGGGCGCCCGGGCCGTGCATCCCGAAGTCCGGACCATCCTGGACATCGGCGGCCAGGACACCAAGGCCATCTCCCTCTTTGCCAACGGCAAGACGGCCAAGTTCGAAATGAACGACCGCTGCGCCGCCGGCACGGGCAAATTCCTGGAGTTCATGGCCACGGCCCTGCAGATCCCCATCGAGGAATTCGGGGAATACGCCATGAATGCCACCGGCTGCCCGACCATCAACAGCATGTGCACGGTGTTCGCGGAAACCGAGGCCGTCTCCCTCATGGCCCGGGGTGAATCACCGGCCAACATCGCTCTGGGCCTGCACAAGTCCATCGTCAACAGGACCAAATCCATGCTCACCCGCGTAGGCGTTGAATACCCCCTGGTCTTTGCCGGCGGCGTGGCCCGAAACAAGTGCGTGGTCAACCAGCTTGAATCCATGCTCGGCTGCGAAATCATCATCCCCGAAGACCCGGATCTGGTGGGAGCCCGGGGCGCGGCCGAGTGGGGGAGGAAAAAGTTCGATGTCTAAACCGGAATCGTTCGAAACCCTGTCAACCTATAAATCCCGCAGTCTTCCCCTCATTGACGAGGCCAAGGACCAGGGACACAAGATCGCTGGTCTTTTCTGTGTCTACGCTCCCACGGAACTCATGTACGCGGCAGGTGTCATCCCCGTGGGCCTGTGCGGCAAAAACCAGACACCTATCCCCGCTGCCGAAAGGGATCTGCCTGCCAACCTCTGCCCGCTGATCAAGTCCAGCTACGGGTACGGAATCACGGATTCCTGTCCTTTTTTCGGGGCTTCGGATTTCATTGTGGGGGAAACGACCTGTGACGGTAAAAAAAAGATGTATGAACTGCTGCAACGCATCAAACCCCTCCACCTCATGCATCTTCCCTATCGCCAGGACGATCAACCGTCTCTGGACCTCTGGACAGGAGAACTGCGCAGATTTGCAGCCTTTCTGGAGAAGGAAACCGGACATCGGATCACCGAGGAAGAACTTAGTCAGGAAATCCGGCTGCACAACCGGATCAGAAAACAGCTTCTGCGCATTACCGCCACAGGCCAGGCCCCCGTTCCCCCTCTTTCCGGACTGGACATGCTCAGCATAACCGAGACCAAACATTTTGTGGTCGACGTTCATGACTATCTTGAAAAAATAACCGCCCTGGCAGACGACTTGGAATCCATGGTCGCATCCGGTGCATCCGACGTGAAACCCGGACCGCGCATCCTGTACACGGGCTGTCCCACCGGCAAGGGCTCGGAAAAAGTTTTGCAGATACTCCAGGAATGCGGGGCTCTGGTTCCGGTCCAGGAACATTGTTCCAGCCTCAAGGATTTTGCCGCCCTGGTCGATGAAACCGATCCCGATCCCTACCACGCCCTGGCCAAACGTTATCTGAACACCCCCTGCTCCTGCATGACTCCCAATACGGGAAGGCTTGATCTCATCAGCGAACTCATCGCCGACTACACCATTGACGGGGTAGTGGATCTGACCTGGCAATGCTGTCATACCTACAATGTGGAATCCTTTTCCCTGCGGGAGCATGTGGAACACAAGCATGAGCTCCCCTTTCTGCACATCGAAACAGATTATGGCCAGTCGGATACGGAACAGCTCAGAACCCGTATCGAGGCCTTTCTGGAAATGCTTTGACAGTATCCTTTGGTGCCGGATAAATATGACAATGGCCTGCGAACAAGATATCTTCTTGCTTGCAGGCCATTGTTTTTGACGCTCACAGGACATCCTGACAACAGCATATCCCGGTCCATGCCGTCATGCGTGATTTCCCTCGCCCCCGGGAGGGGCTGTTCAAACATTATTTGACATCGTACAGTTATACTATTTATTTTTGGAACTCAGCATAGACTGGGGACCATCCCTCACCCCCTTCATCCCATAACAACCTCCTGCTCCAGCATATCCAGGATGTCCGCAGCCATACGCCCATATTCGGGCATGGCCCGGTCCCGAGGTCTTGCCATCTCTACCCGGATCTCTTTCAGAAACCGTCCCGGACGGGCCGACATAACCAGAATTCGATCCGCCAGATAAATGGCTTCATCCACACTATGGGTGACAAATAAAATGGTGGTCCGCTTGTACTCCCAGATACTCAAAAGTTCTTTTTGCAGCAGGATGCGGGTGTGGGCATCAAGTGCCCCAAAGGGTTCATCCATAAGCAGAACATCCGGCTCGTTGGCCAATGCCCGCGCAATGGCCACCCGCTGTCGCATTCCCCCGGAAAGTTCATGCGGATAGGCATGGGCGAACTTTTCCATACCGATCAAGCGAAGATATTTTTGCCCGGATTCATATCGCTTGTGAGCAGACCAGCCTTGGAATTCCAATCCCAAGGTGACGTTATCGATGACCGTTCGCCAGGGAAACAAAGAATATTCCTGAAAAACCATCCCGAGATCGTGATGGGGACTGGTCACGGGTTGCCCCCTATACACCGCGCTACCGAAAGTCGCCTGCTCAAGTCCGGCCAGAATGCGCAGCAGAGTCGACTTCCCGCAGCCTGAAGGCCCTACGATACATATGAAATCATTCGGGAAAACCTCGAAGTCCACTCGATCGAGAGCTCGAATTGCCTCACCGCGCTTGGTGACAAACTCTTTGCGTATCCCGCTGACGGTCATTACCGCTTCATTCATACCATCTCCTGAATGCTTTACGCGCACGTCTGATCCTGGCGGACCTGTCTTTGGATCCTATCCGGACTTCTGGTACCGCTTTTATCTGCTCAATCGTTGCCACGAGAACTTTTTCTGCTCAACATATCTGAACAACCCATCCATGATCGCCCCTACAAAACCAATGCAGACCATGCCTGCGATAACGATATCCGTCGACGCCACCGTGTAGGCATGGGTGATCAAATAACCGATTCCTGCCAGGGAACCCGGAAGCATCTCCGCAGAAACCAGACACATCCAGGCTATTCCCAGCCCGATCCGCATGCCGTTGACAATGGTCGGCAGGGCCGCCGGAAGAAGCACCTTGCAAAAAATGGTCGTCTCCCCGGCACCCAAAACTCTGGCGGAATCCACAAGGGTTTTGTTCACGCTTTTCACCCCGTGTACGGCACTTGTGAGAACGGGAAAAAACGCGCCTATAAAGATGATGAAGATCATGGAAAACTTGAAATTCGAAAGATAGATGAACCAGGTACCATTCTCGACCTGGAACATATCTGCCAGACTCGCGACACCGAACCAGGCCATGACGAGAGGAACCCAGGCCAAAGGGGGAATCGGTCTGAAAAGGTTCAAAAAATCATTGAACAGGGTATAGGTGACAGCTGAATATCCCATGGCAATGCCCAAGGGCACTGCGATACCCACGGCAAGCAGATAACCGATCACAACCCGGAGCAGGGAAATCCAAACGTTTGTCAGCAACGACCCCATGCTGATGAGATCCTCACCTGGGCGAGCAAGCAGATCGAGGACTTCCGCCACAGACGGGATAATCACCGAGTTGTCCACCTGCGAAGCAATCCATGTCCATATGAGGACAAACAGAGCAGGGGTCAGAAGGCAAAGAGAAAATCTCTGGACTATCTTGTTCATGAATCTTCCCGATTGGTTCTTGTCCGTGGTTTCTCAAGCCGAGAAACCACGGACTTAGGATTACTGAACAAAGCGAAAATCGTACAACAACGGGGTGACCTCTTTCAAAGACCTGCCCTTGAGCCGCCCTTTGAATTTGTGCATGTCATTGAGCACATCCAGGTACAAGGCTTCACCGCGCATCCAATTCTCGGAAGGGTCGGTCGTATAGATAATGGTCGATTTTTCAACTGCTTGAACCGGGACACCGATCCACGAGGAAACGACCTGACTCTGCTCTTTCTTGTGCGTATTGGCCCACTCGCCACTTTTGGTCATCAACGCGATCATTTTTTCGACCACTAGCGGGTTGTCATCGATGAGCTCCTGGGTCGCAGCCATGACGCAGCAGGGAAAATCGTACCATTCTCCAACCGGAGGAAGATTCCTGAGATCCAGGGCGATATGCCCGACATTCTTGAACTCTGCCACTTCGGGATGGGGTGCGGGACCGACCCATGCATCCACCTGCTTGCCCAGCAGAGCCGGAATGAGATTGGAAGTGGACTTGAGATCGACCAAAAGCACATCGGCCACAGCATCCGTGGCATCCTGAGTAACCCCGAGTCCTGCCTTGTGCAGGGCACCCTCGAGAGCAATTCGGGGCGCGCTGGTTGGGGAGTGATAACCGATCTTGACGGGTCGATCGGATTTTTTGATATATTCGAGCACTTCATCCCAGCCGTTGATGGTGCTCCCTTGAGGGAACACCAGGCCCATACCGTCCACATGAAGCGGACAGACCATCTTGATCTTGGTTTCCTTGTCTATGCTCGACATCGCTGCGGTGCCTGAAAGCAATCCGAGATCGAGCCGGTTCATGGCAAACAAGGTGGTGGTCTCCGAACCGCTCTTGGAGACAACGATATTCAACATTGCCAAACTGTTGTCACCGTCCATCAACTCGTATTTCATCTTCGGAACCACTGGCTTGAGATAGACTCCAAACTCCTTGAAGTCTTCGCCTTTGGACATGGCTACGATCAGAGGGGTTTGATGGGTGGTAAAAACATAACCCACATTGTAATCAGGCAGCTTGTTCTTGGCCAGGGCCGACGAGCAGGGAACAAGTATTGCCAGTACAATCAACACGGCCGAACGCAATACCTTCTTGGGCATGCCTACGAACATACGTTTTCTCCTTTTTCTCTAGGTAAAACTAATAAATGACGAGTTATCTATTCAACAATACAATATTTTTTGTAAAATATGTCAAATCGTTTATCTGGATGGAAACAATGCAAACCGATTATCTTTCCCGATCTAAACACAAAAAAAGCCAAGACCCGACAAACAGCGCGCCGGATTTTGGCTTTTTGACAGGGACGAGCTCTTTGTCTCAGCCTCGCTTCACCCTCCCCATAACTCCCGAATGTACTTAAGGGCGGAAAACACGACGATACCGCCGAGCATCCCCTCTGTAGGCACGAAAAACAGGGTTCTACGCCCCATCGTCACGCCTCTTGAATCCGAATGCGCGACAGGGTACTGACTCGAGAGAACATCTTTCCCAGCCACCCTTTTCCCGTCACTCCAATCATTTCCCCTTTTGGAGAGTTATGAAACGTCTCTTCTTTCATCTCGGGCTCCTTGTTTTCGCCGTACAGATCGCGGCCTGCCCGGCCCAGGCCCAGGGCGAGCCATCCCCTGAAACCATTCAGGTCCGGCCGGCTGTACGCACGGTCTCACTGAGCGGATACACCCGGGCCAAGCGGGTCATGACCGTGACCAGCGAGGTAGATGCCCGGTGCATCGAGGTAGGCGTGGACGTGGGCGACACCATACCCGCTTCATCTGTGCTCGCCCGTCTGGATACGACCTTTGTGGACCTGGATCTGCGGCAGACCACGGTCAGAATCGATCAGGCCAGAAGCCGGATCGCGTATCTCATGACCGAAACCAATCGCTCCCGGGAATTGGTCAAACGGGAAACCCAGGCCCGGACCCATCTCGATCGACTGGAACAGGATCTGGATCAGGCCGGACTCCTGCTCGAGGAACTCCGGGCCGAAAAAAGCCGCCTTGAGGAACGCAAAGCCCGTCATATTTTGAGCGGTCCTTCGGGCTGGACCGTGATCACCCGGGACATGGAGCCCGGGGAATGGATCGCAGCGGGCACGCCCGTGGCCACCCTGGGTGATTTCCGAACACTGCGCATCCCTTTGGCCCTGGCCCCCGAGGAGTTCGATGCCCTGCAACGGGCCGGGTCGCTCACGGTCCGCCTGGCCGATCAAAAAACACCCTGTACGGCGAGTGTCTTCCGCATCGCCCCTGATTTCGATCCCGCCACCCGGAAGACCAATGTGGAACTGCTGATCACGCTCCCAAAAGGACAACACCGGGGAGGGCTGCGCTGCGAACTCGACCTGGAAATTCCGGAACCCCCGGGGACAGTTGAGGTTCCTGCAAGTGCCGTGTTCGAACGGTACGAGACCCATTGGGTGACCATGGAGAACGGCACCGAGGTCAGGGTGGTGCTGCTCGGAGCCGGAAAGGAAGGGTTCGTGAAGATCGCCTCGAAGGATCTCGCCGCGGGTGCATCCATCCGGATGCGGCCATGAAGGGACTGATCCGTTTCGCCCTCTCCGCCCCGGTCTTCATCAACCTGATCTTTATCATGCTCATGGTCTGGGGAGCGGTATCCCTGCTGGTCATGCCGGTGGAGCGGTATCCCAACGTCAACTTCGGCAAGGTGGTCATCTCCACCTTCTATTCCGGAGCCACCCCGACCGAGGTGGAAACCCTGATCACCCAGAAGATCGAGGACGGCCTGGAGGACCTGGCCAACGTGGAGTACATCCGGTCCACCTCGTTTCGGGAACGCTCCTCGATCATGGTCAAATTCCTGGACGACACGGACTACGACCGGGGCTACGACGATCTCCGCTTCAGGGTCCTCTCGATCATGGGCGAGCTGCCCGAGAACATCGACCCGCCGACCTTCGATCTCATCGACGTGAACGACTGGTTGCCCGTGGTCTCGGTCAATCTGGTCGGCAACCGGACCAACCGGGCCCTGACCCTGATGGCCGAAGAACTGCGCGTTCCCCTGCGCCAGATTCCCGGGGTCGATGAGGTCAAGCTCCAGGGCGAGTACACCAGGGAGTTCCACGTCCTGCTTGATCCCGAACGCATGAACCGGCTCGGGGTCTCCTTCCGGGAAGTCACCCGGGCCTTGAACGTTTCCAATGTCTCCTATCCGGCCGGGGACATGGCCACGAAGGTCGGTGAATTCGCCCTCGAGGTGGATCACAAATTCCGGACCCGGGATCAGGTCATGCGGACCATTGTGCGCACAGACGGGGACGGTTCCTTTGTCCGGGTGGCGGATGTGGCCTCCCGGGCGGAACTCGCATTCCGGGACCCCTTTGTGATCACCACGGTCAACGGAAGGGACTGCGTCACCCTGCAAGTCCTGAAGACCAGGGACGGCAACGCCCTGGACATCATCGAGGAGGTCGACCGGGTCCTGGACGAGTTTGCCGGACGGCTGGACCGGGAAGAGGTCCGGACGATTCTGACCCAGGACTCCACCGTCACGGTCAACGATTCCATCCGCACCCTGGGCTCCAATCTTTTGCTGGGAATCTTCCTGGTCTTCGTGCTCATCTGGCTGTTCATGGGACTTCGCAACTCCTGCCTGACCACTGTGGGCGTGCCCTTCGCCTTTCTCCTGACCATGGTCATCATGCGGGCCACGGGCAATTCCTTAAACGAGGTCAGCCTGTTCTCCTTTGTCCTGGTCTCGGGAATCATCGTGGATGACGCCATCATGGTCGTGGAGAACATCTTCCGCCACCTCCAGGAGGGACAGCCGCTCCACAAGGCCGTTGTGGACGGGACCACCGAGGTTTTCCTGCCCATTGTCGCCGCCACATTGACCACCATCGCCGCGTTCATGCCCATGCTCATCATGAGCGGTTCCATCGGGGAGTTCTTCGCCATCATCCCCAAGGCGGTTTCCTTTGCCCTGTTCGCCTCGGTCATTGAAAGCCTGTTCATTCTGCCCACCCACTACCTGGACTGGGGGCCGCGGGCCGGGACCGTATCCACCCTGGAACGGGAATTCTGGTTCATGAAAGGACTCAGGCGGGTGACTGGATACTGTCTCAGCCAGACCCTGCGATTCAGATTCCTGTCCATCCTTGCGATCACCGTGCTCTTCGCCGGGGCCGTGGTCATTGCCGCGCTCTCCTTTTCCGGCAAGGTGCCGCTCATCAGGGTGACCTTCTTTCCCGACGACTACTCCCTGTACTACGTGGAGATGGAGGGGCCGGCAGGTACCTCCATCGAGGCCATGAACTCGAAACTCGAACAGGTGGCCTCGTTTCTCATGGAGGATGGTCCGGCCATGGCCAAGTCCGCGGCCGGATTCGCAGGATTCTATTTCAGCGAGGATTATGAACCCATTTTCGGGTCCAACCTCGGCCATGTGGCCGTGACCCTTCCCTCGACCCGGGATCGACAATTCGCGGATGCGCCCCAAAACGACCCCGTGGCCCATCTCGAGAGGATCAGAATCCGGCTGGAACCGTTCACGCATGACGGAACCTCCATCCGCATCAGGCCGGAAAAGGACGGCCCGCCTGCGGGCAAGGACGTCAATATCCGGGTCATCGGCTACAATGATGCATCCGTTTCCAGACTGGCAGGGACCCTGCTCGACCATCTGCGCTCTAGCCCGGCCACTGCCGACGATCTCCTGGACCTGGCCACCAACGAGGCCCGACCCCACCGGGTGATCAGATTCGTCATCGATCCTGGCCGCGCGGCAGAATATGGTCTGAACGTGGATACCGCGGCCGGTCTGGCCGCATCCGTGCTCGACGGCGGCTTTTTCGGAACCTTCAGAACCCGGGACGAAGACGTGGACATCCGGGTGAAAATCGATCCCGCCAGGATGACGGAGCCCGTGGAAGGTCTGGACATTCCGCTTCTGGAAAATCCGACCGGACCGATCCGTCTCCGCGATCTGGCCAGGGTGGAAACCTCCATGGAAAAGGGATCGCTGGAGCGATTCCGCACCCAGCGGGCCGTGACCATCACCGCGAACATCAGGGCCGGATCGAACCTCTCCACCCCGGCCGTCGTGCGCATGGTCAAAAACCATTTCCTCAAGATCCAAAAGGACTACCCCGGGGCCACCCTGGATTTCGCCGGCGAGTACGAGAATACCCGCCGTTCCTACACATCCCTGACCTACGCCTTTGCCATCGCCCTGCTGCTCATCTATACCATTCTGGCGACCCAGTTCCGCTCGTACATTCAGCCGTTCATCATCATGTCCGCCGTGGTTTTCGCGCTCATCGGAATCATCTACGGCATCTTCCTCTCCCGGACCCTGTTCACCATCAACAGCTTCATCGCCATTGTCGGAGTCACCGGCGTGGTGGTGAACGACTCCCTGGTGCTCATCGAGTTCATCAACAAACGCTATCGGGAGGGCATGGACCGGAGAAAGGCCATCCTCGAAGGGGTCAGAATCCGGCTGCGCCCCATCCTTCTGACCACCCTGACCACCACCCTGGGTCTGCTGCCCATGGCCCTGGGCATCCCGGAATACTCCCTGGTCTGGAGAGCCATGGCCTCGACCTTTGTCACCGGCCTGTGCACCTCGACCTTTCTGACCCTGGTCATGGTCCCGGTCCAATGGGATCTGCTCATGCAGTTCACCGAATGGCGGGCACAAAAAAAAGGCGGTCCGCAAGGAAAAAACTCCCTGACGACCGCCAAGACATCACACCGTATCTGTCCTCTGTTTATTCAACCACAACACCCGCAAGGAGATTTCTCCCTGCGGCCATTACCGTTTATATCCCTGGGCTTGCCTTCAAAACAGATTTGTTCGTATCCAATCGCCTGAAGTATCATCCGGTTTGACTGTCTGACCGAGCCAGGCATCGTTCATCAGGCCGTTGCCTGAGATCTTGCCGGAATGTCATGCTTTTGTTGAGCAACGGGTTGATGGTACGAGGCCGGTGAAGGAGTTTCAAACCGGCCAAAACGGGGCAAACCCGTCATAAAAACACATCAGGCCTGGGCTTGCCATACGCCTCTATTCCCTTTTCGCTGCAATTTTGTAAACTTCCTTGTTCCTGCGAAAACCTATTGCCAGGACGAACACGATCACCTCCGTATCCCTGACCTGATAGACCACTCGGCAGTCACCCGCCCGCAGTTTGCGAAAGTCGGCCAGATTTCCTGACAAGGGAACCCCGAACTCGCGGGGAGAACGAGTCAGTTTGCTCTCGACGGCCAGAAGAATCCTTCGGGCCATCGAGACACCAACGCGCTGAAGATCCTCTTCCACCCCATGATGGTAGATTACCGACCAGGTCATCCGGCAAATTTCTCCATCATGGTCTCATGCGACAGGGCCTTTTCGCGATCAAAGGTCTCAAGCCTGCTCAAGGCTGCTGCCGAGAGACGCAAATCTTCAAGCTCTTCCTGCAAGGTCTCGTACGCCTCCATGGAAAGAAGCACGGCCTTGGGGGTGTTGTTTTTCAGGATGATCATCGTGTCCACTTCGCCCTTGTCAAAGGCATCAAGGGTGGCCGATGTTTTTTTGGATAAGGCGGTCGCCGAGAGATAGGTTGTCGCGTGCATGATTTTTCTCCTTTTATCTGATAATAATCGGAAAATAATCATATCATTTGCCGTCGTCAAGAAGATCTCTTATTTTTTTGTCTCTTGCCGGGAACCTGTTTTCCAGGCGCAAGGGTGTAATTCCATGCCCTTGCATCGTACCCCTTTTGCCACGCCTGGAACGGGGAGGGAACACAGTCTTTTTTTTACATGCGGACTGTACTAAACTAAAAATTCGTGCCTCCATCCACATAGCTCAGATCTGCAAGGAGACCAGACCATGATCCATTCCCCCCTTCTCACCCGCAGGGCCTTTCTCAAGGCCTCGGCCCTGTCCGCCCTGGGAGTGACCCTGGGATGTGCCGCCAATCCGGTCACCGGGGAGTCACAGCTCATGCTCGTTTCCCGGGATCAGGAGATCAGCATGGACAAGGAACAGTCCCCGTATCAGTTTTCCGCGGACTACGGGGCTGTCCAGGATCAAACCCTGAACCGGTATGTAAACGAGGTGGGCAGAGGACTGGCCCAAAAGAGTCATCGCCAGGACATGCCCTATTCCTTCCGTCCCCTGAACGCGGTCTACGTGAACGCCTATGCCTTTCCCGGGGGAAGTATCGGACTGACCCGGGCGATCATGCTCGAGCTGGACAACGAGGCCGAACTGGCCGCCCTGCTCGGACACGAGCTCGGCCACGTCAACGCCCGGCACACGGCCGCACGCATGAGCAAAGGACAGCTGACATCACTGGTCGTGGGACTGGGGGCGGCTGCGGTCGGGGCCTTGCACGAGGATATGGGGGATATTGCCGCAGGACTGGGAAGTCTCGGCACGGGGGCGCTTTTAGCGCACTACAGCAGGGAGGACGAGCGTCAGGCCGATGATCTGGGCATGCTCTACATGATGCGTGCGGGTTACGATACCGACGGCATGGTCGGGCTCATGGACATGCTCAACGAGCAGCACCGACAAAAACCAGGCGCCCTGGAACTCATGTTCGCCACCCACCCCATGTCCAGTGAACGGCTGGCAACCGCGAGAAAGGCGGCAGCGGGCAAGTACGCCACTTCCCGGGATTACCGGCTCAACCGGGAACGCTACCTGGACAATACCGCCTCCCTTAGGCGGATCGGACCGGCCATCAACGAGATGCAGAAGGGATCGAGTCTCATGGGTGATTCCAAATACGATCAGGCGGCGCAGCACTTTGAAACCGCCCTCTCCCAGGCCCCGAACGATTATACAGGACTCCTGCTCCTGGCCAAATGCCGATTGGTACAGAAGAGCTATGCGGACGCGGCCCGCAGGGCGACCAGGGCTGTGGAGGTCTATCCAGAGGAACCCCAGGCCCGCCAGGTGGCCGGCATGGCCCAGCTCGGAACCCGGGAATTCAACAAGGCCCTGGAGAATTTTACGGCCTACGAGAACAAACTTCCCGCCAACCCCTACACCACCTTCTACAAGGGAGTGGCCCTGGAAAACCTGGGCAACCGGGAAGACGCCGCCAGCCAGTACTACCGGTTCCTGCAGTCGGTGAATCAGGGCGAGCAGGCACAATACGCCTATACGCGGCTCAGGGAATGGGGATATGTGAACTAGCCGGAGGCACAAAAATTGTCGTGAAACCGGGAATCCAGCCCCTGAGGAAATCTGGTCAAAACTTTTGAAAAATCCGTGTCACCCCAGATCATACATCTGCAGCAGCAGATCCGTCCGGGTGACCTTGCCGACAAGCCGGCCGTGCTTGACCACTGGAAGCATGGAAACCCCGGTATCCGAGAGAATCCGCATGGCCTCCTGGATGCCCTGATCCGGGCCGATGGTCGGCAGATTCCGGCGCATGATCGCCTTGACCGGGGATGCAAACTGCGAGGCCCGCTTGACCTTGCTCATCTCCACAGGGCCGATGATTCCAAGGCATCTGTCGTCGTCCACAACCAGTGAGGCGTGCAGACGTTCCTGCTCGAGTATCGGAGCGACCTGTTCCAGCTTCATATCCGGTGAAACACTTCTCCCCGGAGAAGACATGATCCGCTCCACGGTCACCTGGGGCCGGTCCATTTCCCGGACCAGATCGCAAACGCCGCGGTACAATTCACCCGTATCCACGCCCTTGACCATGGCCGATCCGGCTGCCGGATGCCCGCCTCCCCCAAGGGTCCGGATAACCTGGCCCACGTCCAGATCCCTGTGCCCTGCCCGGGCGATGACGATGCACGATTGGTCGTCAAGCCGAAAGACACCGAAGACCCCGTCCACCCCCTTGATCTCCTTGTACTTGGTGACCACCGGGGCGAGCATGGCCGAACCGCACTCCTTCTCCACCAGGCACACGGCCACATCGAATCCGGAAACGGAGAAGGCCTCGTCTTTGGCCAGCATCTGGGTCAGGATGTCCGTCTGGTCCTGGTCAAAGGAGGAGGAGAGATAGGCCGAGGCCACGTTCAGATCCGCCCCGTTTTCCAGAAGAAATCCGGTCATGGCCGCGTCCCTGGGGGTTACCGAGGGATAGGAGAGACTGCCCGTGTCGTCGTAGATCCCCAAAAGGAAGAGGGTGGCGTGCATGGGGGAAAAAGCGCAGTCCCGTACTTTCATCTCCTCGACCATCTGGGTCACGTTGGCCCCGAGTTCGTGGCGACGCATGAACCCGGTCTCGATGTTCTCCCCCTGCATGTGATGATCCCAGACATGGACCTCCACATCTTCGCGGCCCTTGAGCTCGTTCATCCGCTCCAGACGGTTCCAGTTGTTCGCGTCCACGACCACGAGCCGGTCGACCCCTTCGAGATCGAACCCTTTGCGCGGGGCGATGTGAAAAAGATCCTGGTGCAGGGACAAAAACGCCTTCACATTGGGTCGGATCTGACTGGGCAGGATACCCAGCGTCCCGGGATAGAGAAAAGTGGCCGCCACCAGGGAGGCCAGGGCGTCGAAGTCGGAATTGGTGTGGGTGGTCGCGATGCTGTGCATGGGGCTGTCTCCTTGTCAGACAAACTGGGTGGGACCAGAGCATAGTCTCATGCGGCCAAGCCGCAGTTTTAGGTGTTAGGTTTTAAGTTTTAAGTTCAAGCGGTTATAAACTTTTTTTGTTTTTTATGGCAGACTTTCACGAGTAAGGTACAAAAAAAGGGGGGTGGGGCAAATAGGAAAAAGCAGACACACAGGTCTTCCGAGGATAGGCGACAGGAATATCAGAGCTGTAAACACAGTCAATCGGCATTGACACTGAATGCTAGAAATATATACTTAAAGTATCTACAACCAGCAGGGGGCTGACATGGAAACAGCGAAATTGTTTAAAAATGGTAATTCTCAGGCCGTACGGCTACCCAAGGCATTCAGACTTCCCGGCGATGAAGTGAAGATTGTCCGAGAGGGTAACCGCATCATCCTTGAACCTATCGAGCCGACGTGGGATATTCTTTTTGAATCATTGAACGAATTCCCCGAGGATTTCCTGGAAGACGGCCGGAACCAGCCTCCCATGCAGGAAAGAGAGGTGTTGTGATGGCGTATCTTCTGGACACCAACATCTGCATTTACTTGATCAAAAAAAGGCCGATGGAGGTTCTTGAACGATTTCGTGAGCATCCCGTCCATGAAGTGGCCATTTCTGTGATCACCCGTTTCGAGCTTCAATATGGTGTGGAAAAAAGCCAATCCCCCCAACGCACCCAAAAGGCGTTAGACAAGTTTCTCCGTCCCATGAGTGTCCTCAACCTGGACTGTCACGCCGCTGCCCATGCGGCAGCCATCCGTGCCCAGCTCGAGCAAAAAGGAACTCCCATCGGCCCCTATGATCTTCTCATTGCCGGTCAGGCACTCTCTTTGGGCAGAGTTCTTGTAACCAATAATATGCGTGAATTTGAAAGGATACCGAATTTGCGCGTTGAAAACTGGATTGCCTAGCCCGAAGTTACACACAAAATTCAAAAAAAATCCTCCTCGCATTCCCCCTCACCCCCCGGCCCGGCGGAGTGTTTCCAGAAAACGCGAGCGCAACGTATGGCTCATGAGCGCCTTTTTCACCGGCGAAAGGCGCAGGAACGCCCCTACCAGCCCGCGCATGAATCCCTGGGTCCGGCTGTTGGGATTGTCAAAGAGCAGATTCTGCAACGTCCCCCGCTCCAGACTCTGGAGGATGACCCGCTCCATGGAATCCTCGGGGTGGAAGACCTTTTGGGCCCGCTTGTCCAGACGCATGGCCTGCGTGGGACATTTCAATGCGCACACCCCGCAGCCCAGACAATAATCCTCGTTGATAACGGGCTTTTTGTGCGGCCGCTCCCCCTCGTCCCCAGGGATCTCGACCATGGCGATGGCATCAATGGGACAGGCCCGGGCGCATTTGCCGCATCCGTTGCACAGACTCGCATCGCACCTGGCCATGAAGCTGGAGGAGACCAGGATCCCGGAATACCCCATTTCCCTGATTCCCTTGAGCAGATTGCAGCAGCACGAACAGCAGTGGCAGATGAATCCCGCGTCCTGCTTCACATTGTCCGTGGAGAGCACAAAACCCAGCTCCCGTGACCGGGCCGTGATATCGAGCATCTCCTGTCTGGAGATGGGCCGGGCGAACCCGTTTCTGATCAGAAACTCGGCCCCCGACCCCATGGAGGTGCAGGTCTCCAGGGGCACGTCGCATTTCCGTTCCCCCAGATGCTCCTTTTCATGACGGCAGGAACAGATGCCCACGGCAAAATGGTCCTGAGCGTCAATGAGCGCATGGGCCTTTTCATAGTCCAGGATCTCCACATGATCGCCCAGGGTCTCTTCATGGGGCAAGGCGCGCATGATGGAAACGATCTGATCGTCTCCGAAATTGGCCTCCAAAAAGTCGTGGCTCCCGAACATGTAGGCCTGAAAGAGCTCGGCCCATTTCTTCGGGGTCAGCTCCCCCCGGGTGCGCATCATGGTGAACTCGAAAAACCCGATCACAATTGGGCTTATCATGTACACATACTCATCCCCTTCCCAGATGTCGCAAACCAGCCCCTTGTGACACAGGGATTCCAGGCGCTTCTGCAAAGGGGCCGAGTCCATCTTCAAAATCTTCTGCAGCCGGGCAAGTGAGGAAGGCCTATATGGCATGCGCACGATGAAATCCGCCTCTTCCTGCGTGTACAATCCCTGCAAAAGATCCCGCAGCGCCGGATTCCACGGCGTGCGCACCGTGGTGTTGTCGATTTTCTCGCCCAATTGGCGATAGATATCCCTGGCTATGAGGTGGCCCATGGGGAGTCTCCTGGTTGGTCGTGACAGGATATTGAGAGGCTTTTGCGATCATCTGGGATCATGTCCCAAAAACTCATTGCTTGTGTCGCAACAACTTCAACAACGTCTGTCCTTTGGCAGTAACCCGATATCTCTGTTTTTTGCTGCGCGGCTTGTCCGGGATTGTCATCTCAATCACCCCCTGGGCAATACCGGCTTGTTGATAATGTTCCCGGAAATGCTTTTCATCCTTGAGGCCAAGAGCCTTCATAATTTCCTGCCTGGTCATCTCGTCATGAAAGACGAACAGCATCTTCTCAACTTCGGGGGTGACTTCGGGGGTGACTTCGGGGGTGACTTCGGGGGTGACTTCGGGGGCAGCCTTTTCCGGTTTCGCAAAAGGCAATATGATTCTCACGTAGCTTTCCCGGATTTCAAATACTTCTCTACCGTACGCGTTCAGGATACGGGGAACTCCGGAACCAAGATGCTCGACGATTTCCAAATCACGAAAAATGCGCATGATCTCTTTATTGCGAGGAACCGAACATCCTCCAAAAAAATCGGTTTCCGTTACCCCGTAAGGTAACCCGCCCATGGATGTGACCTCGGCACGGTCGGCAAAGAATTCGAGCTTCGGACTGGCTCCGTACGAATAATCGTTATGGACGACGGCATTGATCAGCGCTTCACGCATGGCAACAGGATTGAACAATTCCCGCTCCTGTCGAAGGGGAAACGTGATTTTAGTGAAAATGGTATTCTCCACATCAACGCGATCCAGCATCGACTTCAAGGCCTTTACAATGGAACAGCGTCCATAATCACGGTTCTCGATCAGTTCCACCCGGTCGATTCCTGCGTACTTGGCAATCTGGAAGGAAACACCATTTTCATCAGCCAGCAGATAGGCCGCATAATTGGCTTGATCGTCGGGCGTCAACAACTCAAGGTTCTTCATGAAGGCATCGTTAAGATGCAGACCGCGTTCCTGATAATAGATTTTCAGTTGCTCGAAGGTCAGCCCCCGCCGAGGAGATTCCATACGACCGATGGTGTTGCGCACCCGCTTTCCATAAAAACCTTCGATCATCTCTCTGGTCATCGGCTCGGCAGCACTGCCTACACGCAAAAAGCAACCTCTTTCCGTCATGCCGTATTTTTTGAGATAGTAGGGTTTTTCAAGACCGCCGGCCACAGTGATCCGAATGATATCCCTGTCGTCATGGCGTTGATGCAGAATTTCGAACAGTCCCATAATGGAAGGCTGAATATTGTGCTTCAGACGATCCTTGAGAGCCAGCTGAATCCGGTCGACATCCTGCACCCCGATGACCTTCCCCATATCATCGATTCCAATATAAAGAACACCGCCCTCACGGGCATTCAGAAAAGCCACGACTTCCTTTTCCAGATCGCCGGTGAGTTCACGTTTGTACTCTGTGCGTTGGTTTTCTGTCATCAGCTCACAACCTTCATGAACATTTCAAGGATTCACTGTTTTTCGCTGTTTCGAAATACCCAAAGACCAGCATTATCAGGCCAAAGCCACAACCCTTGTTTTCTTTCGCCTCCCTGGGCTCGAGAAAACGGGCAATTCTTGAATTGCCCCTACATACTTTTCGGACTTATTGATTTTTCGACACCTTCAACCGAGAATTGCTGCCTTCAAAAAACCAAACCCGATCCGTTCCTGCTCCAGGCGGACCCGATCGCCCCAACGGTTTTGACGCAAGTCGCTATAAAGTCTGCCTTCATCGGGCGTCAGCCGCTCGAGTTCCGCTGTCTCAGGACGGGGTTCAACCCCCCAGACCTCTTTGTGAGTCAGCAGGGTTTCCTGGTCCATGAGCAAGGATTGTGCTTGGGGGAAATGCTTCCGCAGCTGGTTCAGGATGGCAAAGCCGTGGGTGTCGATATCGCCCCAGTAGTGGATCTCCCGCGTGCCCAGCCAGCAGGCTTGGGCAAGGTTGTCGAACCCATAGCCGGCCCCGAAGATGACCATGGACCGGGGGCATGGGGGGAAGGCCAGAAAATTGATCTCGTTTTCGGTGATAAATACCCGTGTTACCGCACTATCCAGCCGGGCAAAGGCTTCCCGGGTGAGGGTGATGTCCTGGTCCGTTTCCGTGGGTATGACGAAGAGTAGGGGATCGAGAATCCGGAACCGGACTCGCAACGGCTTGTCCTGAAAACCATAGCGTCTGCAGAAACAGCCGGCGCCTCTTCCAGCCCCCTGGTCGACGACGTGGGGCGACAGGGTGAGATCAAACAAATCAGCGAGCACGCCCCGATGATTTTCAATAAACTTGGTGTGCACCCCGGGCAGATCGACCTGACGAAGATACACCCCGGGCCGGGGATGGTTTTGCAACCAGGTGACCACATGGAGCAGCCGCTCCCAGTCCCCTGCCAGCTCCAGGACCTTCAAAAAATGGTTTTCGACCCACGGGAGCACCTCGGGTCGACTTTCTTCGGTCAATGCCACAAGGTCCCGCAACGAGGCAGCTTCCCGCTGCTTGCCGATCAGGTCGAGACCGTCATCCAAAGAATCGATCCACAGATTAGCCGGAATCTCATTGGTCCCCAAGGTCCGATGGTTGATGCTTTTCCATTCGATGCGGTATTTCCCGGCTCCATGTGTCAGCTGTGCGATCCAGTCCCGGACCTCACCGAACCGTTCGCTCAGATCCCGGGAACAGGGACCCTTGAGCCTCAAACGCAACGGAAACTGATCACCCACCCCAAACAAGGCTTTGGGCAGCACACCGCGTTCCCAGAGCCTCTGGACCTGGGCACGGATATCCAAAGGCGTGGTCCAGCTCACTCAGTCATCCTCTGCTTTTCCGCCCGGTATTCCTCGATGGACAGGTTGCGGAGCTCGGAATTGCACCCCTCCTTATTATGGACGAACCCGACCGAGGAGACAAAGGGCTCGATGATGTGGATTTTCTGCAACGGGGTGACGATAAGCAATTGCAAATTGAGCTGGGCAAAGAGCTCCAGGCCGTATCTGGCCGATTCGTCGGACCCGCGTCCAAAGGCCTCGTCAATGACAACGAAGCGGAAGGTCCGCGAACGTACCGCGCCCCATTCCAGGCCGAACTGGTAGGCCAGGCTGGCGGCCAGCACAGTGTAGGCGAGCTTTTCCTTCTGTCCGCCGGACTTGCCCCCGGAATCGGCATAATGTTCATATTCCACGTCGTCCTCGCGCCACCGCTCACTGGCCGCAAACACGAACCAGTTACGCACGTCAGTAACCCTGGTGGTCCAGCGCCGGTCCTGGTCGGCATGGTCGGGTCGTCCCTTGAACCGATCGATGATCGCCCGGACCTGCAGGAATTTAGACTCGGAATACTGGTCATCGTCCGAGCCGGTCAGGGCCCCCACAGTACAGGCACGCAGATCCTGCTGAAACTCGCGGATATCGGCATCCGAGCTCGTCTGAGCCTCGAGAGCGATATACCGCCCCGGATTGTAGTCGATGCGCGTCAGGGAATCGTTGATCTTGCCCACACGCTCCACGATGGTCTCCCGTTCATGGGCCAAGTGCGTCTGGAACTGGGCCACTTCACGGATGGTATTCTCGTTGAGCAATTCCTTAAACCGCTGCTCGAACCTCGGCAGATCATCGGCCCGGAGTTGATCGAGCATGGCCCGGTACTCGAAGCAGGCACCCATGGCCGCGTCCACTTCCCTGGTCTCGAGAGGCCATTTCTGGCGGTACTCACTCATGGACTTGACGATCTTTTCCCCCAGCCGCTTGAGCTTCCCGTCCTCGCCGTCGATTTTTTTCTGCAGCCAGTCCCGCATGTCTCGCTCGCGATTGTCGCAGGATTCCACTGTGAACTTGCGGTCACTCAATGCCTCCTCGCGTAGGCTTTCGAGCACGGCGAACCGTTCGGAATAATCGGAATCCGATGGCGGGAGCAGCGCCCGGGTGTCCTGGTGCAATTTTTCGACATATTCGATCTTCTGCCCGGTTCTGGACCGCTTGTCCTTAGCCGCGTCCAATTGTTTCCCGGTCTCCTTGTGATCCACCAGCAGGGTCTCGAGCTGCCTGGTCAATGTCTTCAGGATATCGGACGTGATTTCCAATGTTTTTTTCTCAGCTTCCAGTTCAGAGATGGCCACGGCCACGGGTTCCCAGTCCAGTTCACGAAAGTCCGGGTATTCGTCGAGCTTGGACAGATTGGACAGACGACTGCGAAACTCCTTCTGCTCTGTCTGCAGAGCGGCGATACGCCCCCTGAGTTCATCAAGCCGTTTCTCCTCCACCCCGGCCCTGGCTTCTAGGGCAGCAATCTTGGCGGCATTGCTCCAGCCCAGCACATACCGGCTCCGGTCATCAATGCGGTGACGATCGTCCTTTTCATGGCGCCCGCCCTGCATCTTGATCTGACCGGCCATGGTGACGGCCTTTCCCTCCCTTCTGAATGACTCCTGGGTGGTGCAGCAGACAAGATCAAACCGGTGAGCGATCTCTCCTTCCATCCAGCCGAAAAACGGGGAATCCGCCTTGATGACCACCTTGCGGGTCAGGGCATCGGGATGCACGGAACCCTGCTGAGTCGGCCGGTCTTCCCGCACCCTGAAATAGACCAGACGGCCCTTGAGATGGGTCTGATCCACCCAGCCGGCAACCCGGGCATAATGACGATCCGGAACCAGCAGGGAGAGGCCGAAATTGTGCAGCAGCCGTTCAATGGCCCCTTCCCAATCCTTTTCCTCCTCCCGAACCTGCAGGAGTTCTCCGGCAAACGGCATGTCGTCTTCGGACAGGTCCAGAGCCCGGCAGAGTTCCCTGCGCATGGCGATCTGTCTTTCGCTGATGTTGCTGCGACGGGCCTTGAGTCCCTTGATCTCACGTGCAAGCAGATCGTATTCTTCGCGGCCCTGACGAAAAATGACATTGGATTCGGTGAGATCGTTCTGCACGCGGTCTTCGGCATCGGCAAGGGAGTCCGCGAGCTTCCTGAAGCCCTCTCCCTGTCGTACAAAATCCTCCCGGGTGGCAGCCGGCACCTCGCCCAGGGACCTGACAAGCTTTTCATACCGCCCGGCTTTTGCCTTGCGGCGATCGCGCTGTTTCTTTTTCTCCTTGATCTCCTTGTCGATACTCGCGATCCGGTCGCCCCCGTTTTCCGCAATGGCCTTGCGCAGTTCCCGGTCCCGATCTTCCTGGGCTGCGTATTCCTCTTCGAGCCGGGTAACCGCGGCGTGATGACGACCTATTTCCTCCTGCAAACCGGCCAGCCGCTTATCGAGCAGTTCCAGCTTGATGGTCGCAAACCAGGGACGCAATGCATCACGGCTGGCCCGCAACGCCTCGGTCCCGGCCGTGAGTTCCTTGTGCCGCTCGCAATCCCCCACCAGGGGCTCGAGCATCTCCACCTGCTGTCTGGCGGTGCGAACCGCTTCATGAGCCCGGTTGAGATTTTCGAAATGGTTGATCAGGTTGTCGATATGCCTATCCACATCAAAAGGCTTAAGCATGTGGGAGCGCACGAAGTCGGTCAGATTGCCCACGGATTTGAGGGACACGGTCTGCAAAAACAGGTCGAGGGCCTGCTCGTTGTCGATCCCGAAACGACGCCTGAACCAGGCCCCGTACCCAGGATAGGACGGGAAGCATTCGATCTTCTCCCTGCGCAGCCGCTTGCGAAGACCGCTCATGTCGGTGCCGAATCCGGAAAAATGCTCGGCAATGGTCAGACCCCGTTCGCAGGCGGCAAAAATCCGGTCTACCTGACCCGCCGTGTCCTTCATCCAAAACACCTGGGCTAGGGTCACGGTCTTGTCATACCCGGCGTTGTAAAATACCCCGAGAATCACGGAATAAGTGTCCGTGCCCCGCAGAGCTACGGGTTTGGTGCTCCCCAGAGACTCCTGCCGTTCTGATTTGTAATAACCCTGGACGTACGAGCGTAGGGTACGTTCTTTGGTACCGGCCCCGGCCGCCTTGTTGTATGCGATACGCTGACTCGGCACCAACAATGTGGTCACGGCGTCGACCAGGGTGGATTTGCCCGAACCGATATCCCCGGTGAGTAGTCCGTTTTTCCCGTTCATACGCAGGGTCCAGACCCTTTTGTCAAAGGTTCCCCAATTGAAGATCTCCAACCGGTGCAACCGGAATCCGGCCAGCTGGTCATCGCCGATGAAATCCATGAGAAGCTGTTGGTCAGTCACCGTCACCCTCCCGGGTCGCATAATTCCGGTACTCAGCCAGACGCTCATCAAATTCCTTCAACCACTGGGCATCCACAAAGGCTTTGATAATCCGTCTCACCTCGAACATGTCCTTCTGCCCCCGCAGAAGACGCACAAATCCGAGATCCACTATCTTGTTCAGATGGGCATCCACCCGGTCGATAAGCTTGACCTCATTGGTCCCGGGCGGGAGAAAAATCCTGATCATCTCCACCACCTCGTCCCGGGAGAGGATCATCCGCGTCTCCGCACCACAGGCATCGGATTCGGCAAGTTTTTTGCGGAGCAAGGCCAGAAGAAGACTGACCGGATAGGAGAGCTGCCGTCTGGTCACCAATCGTGGAAGGTTTCCGGCTTCGCTCGTGTCGCCGGATTCCGGCCTGGAGCGTAAAAACGCATACCCTTCGGATTCGTCGAGTGTGAGTTCCAGACCGATCACGGCCACATAGTCCTTCACCGCCGCCTGCGAGGTCAGCAGGGAATGCCATAAGGCCGGGCTTTCCTCCATATAGATGACCCCCTTGAGCAGGGGGACGATAATGGAACCGAGTTCCTGATCGGGTTCGATCCACGGCATGTCATGGGTATCTTGATAGTCCGTCATCCATTCCTCACCAGGATAATATGCGGCAGGGTCGCCTGCCTGATCACGCCGTCCTCTGTTTCCCAACGCACCTGTTCGTCACGTTCCTCATCCACCACCGTATGCCCCCACTCTCCGGCCAGCTGCACATAGGTGACGAGCTCGGCCAGACCGTGCCGCAGGGGATGGCGAGCAACCACCTCTCCGAGGCTGATCTGACCACGGTCCTGCAGCTCCTGCCGGATGTTTCTGGCCAACTCGGCCTTGTCCACGACCACCTGGGAATAGAGAATCGCCGTATCGATTGCAGCGTCCCCTTCATCCAAGGCGACCTGGGTAATGAGCGGCTTGCTTACCGGACGGTGGAGCGGTCGTTCCATGGGCAGCTCGATGGATGCAGCCGGCAGGACCAGGTCCATAAAATCATTATCGGGCAACTCCTCCCGCAGGGCCAATGCATGGGTCTCGATGCCGTGCAGAATATCCATGATCCGCCGGTTTTCGAGCCAGGCCTTGTCATCGAGAAACCTGCGCAATTGTTCAGAGAGCAGGGCCACGGTTCGCTGAGTGTGCTCACCTGCCTCCAGCCAGTCATAGTGAACCCGTCTGAGCCGCGGATCGGGATGCATCTCAGCCACCGGCGGCAAAGCCAGAACATGGGTGAGAAGCATGGTCAATTCCTCCTGACGTGACTGGGACATGAGAAAATCCCAGAAAGCCCGGAAACTCTTACCCTGATCCGAGTCGGCAATGGCGTCGCGTTCCCCCATGATCTCCTCGAGCAGGGTTCCCTTGGTCCCGTCCCACAGGGCGATACGCTCGCGCACCCGTCGATCCAGGGAGCGGAAATTGTGTTCCACCTCCCGGAAATCGGCCAATAACTCACGGGCCAGTTGCAAAAACTGCTGGAAACGATCCTTGAGCGCTGTCTCGTCCAGAAGCGGAATATCTCCATCAAGGATGCACCTGATTTCCGCATCGATTTCGTCTCTGCGCTTCTGAAGCTCGGCAATCCGGATCTTCGGATCGCTCTGACTCCCCTCGCTCATCTGCCTGAGCAGTTCAAAAAGAGTGAGCAAACGCGATTCCGTCCCTACAAAGGCCCGTTCGGTCAGACCTTCCAGCCAGGAAAGGGCCTTTTCCGTAGCCGGGGTCAGATCGAAATGGGGCTCATCCGTGCCGGGGGGATAAAATTTTCGCAGCCACCCCTTGTCGTTCTCCGCCCAGTCATCGAGGTAGCCCTGGGCATTCCCGGGAAAGGCATCCTCACCCTGACGCTCGCGCAGGACAAAGAGCTCGTCTTCCAACGCCTCAACCAGATCCGCCTGGGCCAGGGTCCGGACATTGTGAACAATGAACACCCGGTGCAGAAAACCGGCAATGAGCGGCGCATGATGGGCGCGCAAGAGCCGCCAGGCAGGGTGATTCTGGCGGAGAAAATCGAGGGTTGTGTAGTCGAGGGGCATGGAATTGTTCCTTACCCGATCCCGCCCATACAGTCACCACCCTGACGACCCCAAAAAAACCTTCACCCCTCCACCATCCCGACATCATCGGTAGGGGCACGGCGCATCGTGCCCCTTTAAGGCGCGCCTGCCCTCCTTAGGCGCGCCGTGCCTTCCTCAAACGTACCACGCCCGTCCGTGCTGGTCCGTGTCAGTCCGTGCCTGTCCCTGTATCTACGTGGCTCCCCCAAAACCAACCAAGGCCCCTGCACGATGCAGGGGCCTTGCTGTGCCGGAAGGCGGTGTCCCTCCGGCAGCGAAGGTAAGGAGGTTGGATGGTTGGTGTGAGATTATGGATATGGTCCGAGGAATCAACCCATGGCCACCGGGCCTTCTTCTTCGGTGCGGATGCGGATGGCCTGTTCGAGGTCCTGGACAAAGACGACCCCATCACCCTCGGCACCCGTCTGAGCGCCCTTCTTGATGGCGGCCAGGGCCGGTTCCAGGAAGTCGTCGTTCAGTCCGATCTCCAGGCGAATCTTCTTGAGCAGGTTCACCTCCATGACCACGCCGCGGTAGGTCTCGGTGAATCCCTTTTGACGTCCGCTGCCCAGGCTGTTGGTCACGGACATGTTGTAGATTTTTTTCTCATACAGGGCCTGCTTGACGGCGTTGAGCCGTTCAGGCCGGATATAGGCAATGACGAGTTTCATGATCTGTATCTCCTTGATCTTGGCGGGGTGTTTCCCGGGCTGATTTTCCTCGGCTGCCCGGTGAAATGCCTGTGGTTTGCTGTCGTCTCCGGAAGGTTCCGGTGATTTGGGCACGGCGCGCCGTCCCCTACGGTTGTTCCGGCATTTGTCAGGTTTTTGGAAACATTCACGGATTGTTCTTGGGTGATGCGGTATCTGTTGGCTCGCGAATGGAATTCTGACTATTTACTCGGTGGTGAAGATCTGAAAGCCGTTGTAGGATTCCATGCCGTGTTCGGTGATATCCAGTCCCTTGAGTTCTTCGGTTTCACTGACCCTGATACCAACAACTGCCTTGATGACCTTGAAGAGAACCAGACCGGTACCAAAGGCCCAGGCAAAGACCACGGCTATTCCTACGAGCTGGACCAAAAGGAGGCTGATTCCGCCGCCATAGAGGAGCCCGATCTGATCACCATAGCCGGGTGCTGCGAACAGACCGACAGCCAGGGTTCCAAAAGCACCGCACACACCGTGTACAGAGACCGCGCCGACCGGATCGTCGATGTGCAGAACCTTGTCGATGAATTCCACGGACAGGACCACCAGGAAACCCGCGATGAGACCGATGAGGATGGAGCCTGCCGGAGAAACCTCGTAACATCCGGCCGTAATGCCGACCAGCCCGGCGAGTACGCCGTTCAAAGTCATGGAGGTGTCAGGCTTGCCGAACCGGATCCAGGCCATGATCATGGCGCCGATTGCACCGGCACAGGCGGCCAGGGAGGTGTTCACGGCAATGTATCCGATGGTTCCATCGGCCGTGGTCGTGCTTCCGGGATTGAATCCGAACCAGCCGAACCAGAGGATGAACACACCCAGGGCGGCCAGGGGAATGTTGTGTCCCGGGATGGCCCGAGCCTTGCCGTCGGGCGAATACTTGCCGATACGGGGACCCAGGACGATGGCGCCGGCCAGGGCGATCCAGCCGCCCACGGAATGAACAACGGTGGACCCGGCAAAGTCGGTGAAACCCATGCCTTCGAGCCAGCCGGCCCCAGCATCACCCAGCCACAGGCTGCCCCAGCACCAGTGACCGGAAATGGGATAGATGACCGCGGAAAGCACCAGGCTGACGATGAGATAGGAACTGAACCTGGTCCGTTCGGCAACACCACCGGAGACGATGGTCGCTGCAGTGGCACAGAATACGGATTGGAAGAACCAGAAGGTCAGAGACCACTGCCCCTCTGCCGTATCCGGGGTGATTCCTGAAAGCGCGAAACCGCTGGTCCCGAGAAATCCGCCGGCATCCAGCCCGAACATCAGGGCGAAGCCCACAAAGAAAAAAGCGACAGACCCGACACCAAAATCCATGACGTTCTTCATGAGGATATTTCCGGCATTTTTGGCCCGGGTGAATCCGGTCTCGACCATGGCGAACCCGGCCTGCATGAACATGACCAGAAAAGCGGCCAGAAGCGTCCACAGGATATTGGCGTTGGACTGGGACAGGGACTCGGTTTCAGCAAGGGCTGCCGTGGGGAGAACCGTGCACACCAAAGCACCCGCAAGCCACATTGATGTGAGAAATATTCCGAAAGATGACCTCTTGTGCGACCACGACATAAAAAAGCCTCCCTACTTGAAAGTGGATGGAAACAGAGTGAATGATGTTTCTTCCTCAGCAATAGAGGGGCCAAAACTGTAACTTGTTAAAATAATGGACTAATCTGCAATGCGATTTGAAACGAAATTTAATTTTAAACAAATTTGTAATTTTTTTAATTCAAATTGGCCAAGGCACAAACCGTTGATAACATTTTTGTAAAATAATGACCTGATCCGGGCACGAATATTGGGGTTGGATGATGAAAATGATTTCCCACCGGTGCACAGCATCAGAACTCTCGTGTCCGGGCAAGACAATCACGTGGTGATCCTGAATGCCAAAACGTCAAAAGCCCTTGCAGGCAAGGGCTTTTGACGTAAAAAAACAGCAAACAATGGTTATCTATATGGCGAGTCGTCCGCCTTGATGACCCAGGCGCAGAGAAAAATGGCCACGGCGAAAAACCGGTCACAGGTTCTGATGATGCGTTCAAGGACAGATGCCTCGAACTTTTTGAACAGGCGCGGCGACGGCTTGGGAATAAAGGTCCGCTGGTCCCGTTCGTTATAGGTGAATACATAGGGATCGCCTGCCCCAAACGCTACAGCGCTTCCCTTGAACATAGTTCCTACCTCCTTGAGTGGTTCATTGACAGTCTTCTTAAGTCGCCTTTGCCCAAGAAGACTGGAAAAGGCAACGGAAAGTTTCAGGCTGTTGACCTGGATAATTACATATCGCCTTGAGCCCCTTGATCGCTACTCCTTGCCCAGCCAAAAAAGAATCGGCTTGCCCTTGTGACGAACTTCCAAAGAATACACCCCGGAAAGCGGCGTCCTGAGCCAGGCCATTTCCGTATCCCCCAACCAGCCCATCACCCCTGCCCTGAATTCCTCAATGGTCAACATGACATCGTCGTCCGACGGACCGGATGAATCTTCTTCAAGACGAACATCCGGATGATGGACCAACTCGATATCCAGGATGCCTCCATGAAAAAAACCTCTGATATCCAGTAACCTACTGTTCACGATACGGGATGAGAGGACAATGAATGGTTCGGTACAAGGGGGACAGGACATGGAGAACACTCCTAAAAGGTTCGCAGGACAGGAAATCTGGAACAACGCCACCCATAGATCAAAGCATCTTCCATACCATTTTTATGCGTATCTTTTTGGCCTTTAAACCGTTTCTGAAATCTTCTCTATTTCAATAGGTTGTCTTCACGATCCAGGTATTGTCCGACACTTCCTCTCAAACAACACGAGCTGTCTTACTTTTTTGGGTTTCCAAAAAGTAATCCCCCGGCAGCATGACCACCGGGGGACGACAGGTTGTGAAAGACAGAGGGCACCCTACCCTTTGTAACCGATGGTCCGCAAAAACCCCTTGCGCACGGCAATGTCCTCCTCGGTCTCGATGCCCCTGGAGGCAAATCCATCGATGACCCCCAGAACACCACGGCCCTGCCCGGTCTGGGCGATGACCACCTCGACCGGATTGGCGGTCGCACAGAAAACCCGGCAGACCTCGTTCACGTTTTTGACTGCATTGAGCACATTCAAGGGAAAAAGATCCTTCATGAAGATGATGAAGACATGGCCGGCAGAAAGGGCATAGGCGTTTTTCTTGGCCAGTTCGACAAGTTCCGGATCGGTCCCTGAATAGCGGACCAGGCAGTCCTGGGAGGCCTCGCAAAAGGCGATCCCGAATTTTGCCATGGGCACGGCATTGATCATGGCCTCGTGGAGATCTTCCACGGTCTTGATGAAATGGGATTGTCCCAGGATACAATTCATGTCTTCAGGCTTTTCAAGGGGTACGGTCAAAAGTTCCATGGGCTTCTCCTTGGCGGCAACGAGGTTCGATTATTGAGATATCAACGGCATGGTCCTGCCGGTTGAGGCTCGATATTGGTACAATTCAGCCTCCCAGTCCAGGGGACAGGGGAGGTGTCTGGCAAAAAACTCTGTCGGGTCGGACCGTATGCTCGTGGAGGGATGATCCACAGACATGGAATACAATTCTCCCCAGGATGTGGAATAGAGTATATCCGCACGCACCAGCTCGAGATCATCCCCATGACCTCCCTTCTGCAGAAAGCACAGGACCCTCCTGACCCGCTTCTCTTCCAGCAGATCCTCCTGCCGGGCACGAAACACCTCGTGGGACGGGAAAACCTCCAGCACACCGTTCATGAATCCCTGTAAAAAGGAGACAGAGACCGGGGTCAGGGTGGGAGTTCCGCTCACCTCCACCCCGGCCCTGTACAACCCGTTGACCGTCAGCCATGCAGCCAGCCTCACAGGGTGGTGATCCCTGCGCACAACCTCGAGGCGGTCCAATATCCGAGGGGTGTTGCGTCTTCGGGCCTTGGCAGCGTAGACCTTGCCACCCTCAACAGAACGCTCTGTATAGAAATACAGCTCCTGGTAATCCGTATCTTCCAGATCGATGAAAAACATCCTCCGAACCTTGCCCGGTTCCCGACCGAAATAGGACAAAATGGTCCGTCCGAGCATGGTCATTTCCTCGGGGCGGATGGAGACATCCGTACCCGCGGCCGAAACCTTGCCCTGTATCCTTTTGTATGCCCCGAGCATGAAGGTACTCATGGCCTCACCCAGTTCAAGGATTTTGGCCATACTCCACGGTCTGGCCAGGGCCGCAACCTTCTCTCTAGTAATCGTGGTCGAGGGAAACGAAAAGGAAAGGATGCTTTGCTCTTCCTGCCGGCGCGGATGGCCGTGAGAAAGATCGATTTCCTCCATTTTCACCTTGGAATGAAAACTGTCCTTGAGCAGCTTGCACCCCTCACGATCGCCCAGGCGGTCGTAGAATTGCAACAATTCCTTGTAGAGCAATCCATAGGGGTCGATCTGAAAAACCTCTTTTTTGCCTTCGAGCAGATTGATCTTGATGACCTCGGAAAGCATCCTCTCCGGCAATGCCCCGAGGGAGGCATATTTCTCGAGCAACCCCAGCTTGAGCAAGGCCTTGTAGGGATTTTTGGCCGAGCCAACGATCTGCCACAGGGATGCCCCGAAAAATTCTTCCCTGGGAATGCTGTCGATCTCACCGAGATCGCAACTGCGATCATCGTGCGCTCCACAGGACAGGGGATGAACGTTGCCGCTGCAGGACCAGCAGGGCAGCGACCACCACCTGGGAAATCTGCCCGCTACGAGCAGCGCAGTCCGATAGAACTCCTCCTTGAGAAGCAACGCCTGGGCCGAACCAGAGCCCTCCTGGGAAAGCATTCCGAAATTGTTGGATCTGATCTCATCCATGGTCATGACAAAAAAATGGAGCTCCAGGCCGTATTCTTCCCTGGCCCAACCCGAAAGCCCCTCACATTTCATCACCAATCGGGAACGCAGGGTCTTGTCCGGACCAGCCCCTTCAAGACAGACCCAGACATCCACATCGGACTTTCTGTTCTGGGCGACGGTTCCCAGACTTCCAATGGTGTACAACGCAGCGATGCGCACCATTTCCGATTGCAGGGCTGTTCGTGAACGCTCCTTGATAAACGGAAACATCGTATCCAGAAGACGCATCTGGGTATGATCGGGCTCGAAGCCATCGATCCTGCACCCAAACGCCCCCCGCATATCCATGTACTCCTCGAATCGGGATGAATGGAGCAGACAGGGAAGCAGGCGAAAGAAATCATCCTGGCCGGAGGCAAATTTCTCCTCGGCCCAGGTCAACCGGCGTCTATTGTTTGCGAGCATGCAATGTTCGGTTGTTCTGACGACCTGTTCCTGCCGCCAGGCGACAAGGACACCCCTGACCCATTCCGGATCGAGATCCTCAGGCAAGAGCATCTCCCCGGCTTCAAAGCGGGAATCCCAGAACATCCCTTCCAGCCAGTGGGCCAGAAAGACAGGCTCCAGGGAATCGAGATCCTCGAACAAACAGGAAACCATTTCGGTATCATCGACCCTGACATTACGCATGATCAGGGATTGAAACATGGTTGTCTCGAACAGACAGGAAACAATCTCCACCCCACGCCATTTCGTTCGAGTGACAAAGGTATCTGTTACAGCATTGCCAATCAGTCTGAAGGAGGAAAGCCTACACGCATTCCACCAGAGGCGCTTGCACACGCACATGCTCACTTCGCCCCGATCCAGGGAGCAATTCACATGAGCGACCTGATCCAGAAGCGATCCAACCAGGGAATGTTTCCTGAAGATACACGAGGCGAATAAAACCCGGGAGAAGTCCACAAACTCGAACAGACAGCCCTGTAGAGCCACGTCGGTCAGTGTACATTGATCGCATGTACACCGGGAAAAAAAACATCCGTCAAATCGGCACCCCACAAAACGGATTTTCGTGAAGGAGCACCCCACGAATCGGACCCTGTCGAAAACCGTTCTGGTAAAGACACATTCAGCAAAATCGACATTCTTGATCGTACAATTGGCGACCACTCTGTCTTCGAGAAGATCGCCCTTGAATCGCAGATCATCCACTGCGGCATAGGTGTGCAAAACATCCTTGAGACCAGGAGCTTTTTTGACGAAAAAACGAGCAACACGCTGGCCCAGGGAAAAAGATTGTTTTTCATTGCGGGAAGATGGCGGCAGAATGGAGGCCGGTGCGCTCCAGGTGCGGGCTCGGTCCAAAAGGGTCTGGATATCCGCTGGATTTTGGCCTTTTAACGAACACAACGAACAGATCCGTGCCGTCCCGGCAGGATCGATAGCCCACAGCCCGGCCAAGATGTCCTGATTGCGTTGCGGCGTTTCCCTCCGGATGAACTCGGGAACCTTTCCCAGGGACCAGGGATTGGGAAGAAAAAAGGCACATTGATGAAGGCGAGAGGCCAGTTCCGGTCGCTTGCGACCGAGAATGACCAAAACATCAAGAATCTTTGACCATTTCAGGGAAACCAGACAACGCAGGGTTGCGAAGATGTTTTCCTCGGTCATGTCGATCATCTTGGGCACGAGAATCTTTGTCAGAGCGGTCCCCTGATCCCTGCAAAGTTCGGCTGCGCTTCGACAGAACCGGACATGCACATGCTTGGGAAGATGCTCTACATGCTCGGCCAGGGTAAGCACAAACGAAGATTCTCCCAGGGCATGCACCGCATACACAATCTCTGTTAGAGCCTCCTTGTCCCGGGAATGCTTGATGACCTCCTCGAACCACCGGGGAAAAACACCATCGAGCAGATGGCGCAAAAGAATGAAAACCGGACGGTTGTCTTCGCGTCCCATGCACACAGAAAATCGAAAGACGGTTTCCGGATCGAATCCCGCAACCTGGCCGAGTTTACCTTCAGCCCAATTCCGGATGAAGGCCTTGCAGCCACACGGTAAGGCCAGACTTTGATGGATGGCAAAAAGCATTTCCAGGGGCGAGAGGCCATCCAGCAAGGGAACAATCTCGTGTTCCCCCCATTTGGACATGGAAAAAATATCCAGGGCCATCATCCGGCCTGGCCGACCCAAATGGAGTAATGCTTGACCACAGCCTCCCCCCAGAGAACATTGAGCCGTCTTTGAAGCTAAACGGCACAAAAGCATTCTCAGCTCGGCCACGGCGCTGGTCGCCGGATCCTCCTTGGCAAATCCGGCGCACGCCTTCCCGATCCGACTGATCGTCTCGGGGAGACGATCCCAGATCGCGGTATCCTCACTGGCAAGCAGGGCTCTTAGTTCATCAGCGAGGGAAGCGGATGTAACAGGATCGGTGTCCATTGGATCTCGATAGGAAAGGGAAAACAATCAGGGCCGGGCTGAGATATGATATTTCTTGAGTTTGTACTGCAAAAGGCTTTTGGAGATTCCCAGAAGCTCGGCCGCCTTGACCTTGACGAAACGGCTTTGAACAAAGGCTCTGCGGATAAGCGCGGCCTCGATCTTTTCCATGGTCCTGGCCAGATCCAACTCCGGGGGCAAAAGATCAACAGCGCTCTTGAACTGGGTTTCCTCATCTCTGATCTCTGCGGGCAGGTCATCCGGTTCGATGGTCTCATGGGAGGAAAGAACCACACTGCGCTCGAGAACATTCTGGAGTTGGCGCACATTGCCGGGCCACTCATAGGCGGTCAGGGCCTGCAATGCCTGGGTAGAGAGATTCTTATCGGTCAGCCCGTTCTCCTTGGAGTATCTGTGCAGAAAATGGGCGGCCAAAAGCGGGATATCCTCCCTGCGCTCACGCAGCGGAGGAACCTGGATATGGACCACGTTCAGACGATAAAAGAGATCCTCCCTAAATCGTCCCTGCTCCACCTCGACCTTGAGATCCTTGTTGGTGGCGCTGATCAGCCGAAAATCCACTTCAATGGAAGTGGTTCCGCCGACCCGTTCGATGACCCTTTCCTGGAGCACCCGCAGCAGCTTGACCTGCAGATCCGAAGAAAGCTCGCCGATCTCGTCCAGGAAAAGTGTGCCGTTATGGGCCTGCTCGAACCGCCCCCGCTTCCTGGCCACGGCCCCGGTGAACGATCCCTTTTCATGACCAAACAACTCGCTTTCCAGGACCCCGGGATTCAGGGACATGCAATTGACAGAAATAAACGGATTGTCCCTTCTGTCCGACGAGGCATGGATGCCCCGGGCGATAAGCTCTTTGCCGGTACCCGATTCTCCGGTGACCAGGATGGAACTCTTTGACGTGGCTACCCGGTCCATCAGGGTCAGCACCTCCATGATCGCCTTGGATTGTCCCAGAATATGGTGCTTGCCGAATTGCTGGGTGATGGACTGACGTAAAAGCCGATTTTTCTGTTCCGCCCGGGCCAATTTCATGGCCTTGTTCACGGAAAGCAGAAGCTCCTCGTTGGAAAAGGGCTTGGTGATATAATCGAAGGCCCCGCATTTCATGGCCTCCACAGCGTTGTCGATACTCCCGAAGGCGGTCATGATCAGCACGGGAATATGCGGATAATCCTTCTTGACCCGCTCGAGCACTTCTTCGCCTGTCATCCCGGGCATTTTTATATCCGTGATGACCACATCCACCTCGGACTCGTCCAGAAAGGTCATCCCCAGCCTGGGATCGTCCAGGGCGGTAACCGCATAGCCTTCGTCTTCGAGAATGGCCTCCAGAACCAACAGATAATTTTTTTCATCATCCAGGATCAGAATGTTCCCAGCCATATTTTCCTCGTATTCCATGGATTCCTCGTTCATTCCCGATCCATCCGGACCGTTCGTCGTTGTCGGTGCAGGTGGTGGCTCATGGGCGGGTGAAAACAATGCGGGCCACCCCTCCCCCCCCCTCTTTATTGGCCAATTCCAGGCGGGCGCCATGGGAACGCAGAATATTGGCCACAATGGACAACCCCAAACCGGTCCCAAAATCCTTGGTGGTGTAAAAAGGCTCCGGGTATTTTTCAAGGATATCCGCATCGAATCCCGGTCCGCTGTCCTGAACTTCCAGGATGACGGCGTCGCCTTGTTCCCGCGCTATGACCTGGATGGTCCCTGCCCCTTCAATGGCCTGCGAGGCATTGATCACCAAGTTGTACACTGCCCGGTAAATCAGATCGTTGTCCCCCAGGACCAGGGTGTTTTCAGGGCAGTCCCTGACGATCTCAATGTCTCGCCCCTTCAGGTCATTACCCAGAAAGGCCATGATATGGTCCACTATGCGGCAGAGATCAAGCTCGTCCATATTCGGGGTCTTGGGACGTGCATAATCCAGAAAATCATTCACGGTCCTGGCCAGCCGCTCAGCCTCATCCACCACGGCCTGAATGATCCCGGCCCGCGAATCCCCGTCCTTGCGGGCCTTCTTGAGCAGCAATTCGGCACTGCTCTTGATGATCCCCAGGGGATTGCGGATCTCGTGGGCGATAGAGGCGACCATCCGGCCCATGGAAGCCAGCTTTTCGTTCTGGTGCAGGTCATCCTCGAGCTTCTTCTTTTCCCGCATCCGTTCGGCAAAAATCCTGTCCGCCCGAATGATGAGCATCCAGAGAAGAAAAAAGAGAACCAGAAAAGACACGAACGTAGTCAGGATGATCAACCGCTGGAAATGAATGACCTGCTCGTAGTCCTCGGTGATGTCCTGGGTAAAGACCAGAACCCCCATGAGCGGTCCGGCATCGCTGAGTCGTCCCAGTTTACGTTCGGCGCGCAGGGGATAGGTCGTTCTCAAAACAAAGGATCTGGCCGGAGGATTCAGGGTGAACAGGGCCCGCCAGTTTGACAGACGACTCAAGAGTTCGAAATTGAACCGTCTCTTGTCGATGGCCTCCTGGACCTGGCTCCCGCCGATCTCCTGTTTTTCCACCACCCCGGATTCCATGCTGTAGGCAATGCGGTTTCCGGTGTCGTAGATACGCACATCCAGGACATGAAAACTGTGGATGGTCGACATGACCACCTGGTCCAGCCGTTTATACTGGGCATCCTGCTTCAATTGAATCCGGCCAAACCCCAGAACCGTGGGCAGGGTGAACCGCTGATAGATCTGATGGTTCAGATTTTCAGCCAGCAAAAGCGCAAAATCCTTTTTCTTCTGCAGGACCATATTCCGGGCATAATTGGCCAGAAACACGGATAAAAAAAGGCTGAACCCCAGAATCAGAATCAACGATCCCCAGGAGAGAAATTTGACAAGCTGAAACGGATGAGCCGGATCAGGACGAAGTGGATTCGACAAAAAAACTCCTCATGAACAAAGTAAAAAAGGGCACATGAGTGCGCAGGGCACAGTGCGCAGTTACATGCAGGTGCCTTTAACCATTCTTGATGTCATATAGTTCAACAAAAAACCGTTGAGAGTGTGCGGGCGTTTTCAATCTCTTAATTTTCTTAATTTCTTAGAACATACGTTTGATTATCAGCCCGCCCGACCGCCCAAGGAGCTCCACCCGGACCTGAAAAATGACCATTTTTTTCCTGCGCACTGCGAACTGTGCACTGCGCACTTCCCTGCACTGCGCACTTCCCATCACTACCCCTGGTTCCGATCTCCGAGCAATTCCTTCCAATAATTGATCAACCCGTTGGTGGAGCTGTCATGGGAGGACACGGCTTCGGGTTGTGCAAGCTCGGGCAGAATCTTTCCGGCGAGCTGTTTCCCCAATTCCACGCCCATCTGGTCAAAGGAGTTGATTTTCCAGATCCATCCCTGGACGAAAATCTTGTGCTCGTACAGGGCGATCAGAGAGCCCAGGGTCCTGGGATCGAGCCGCTCGAAGAGGATGGAATTGGTCGGCCGGTTGCCTGGAAAAACCTTGTGCGGGGCCAGTGATTCGACCTCTTCAGGTGACAATCCCCGGGAAAAAAGCTCCTCGCGGGCCTCATCCAGGGTCCGGCCCCGCATCAGGGCCTCGGTCTGGGCGAAAAAATTGGCCAGCAGCTTTTCATGATGATCCCCCAGAGGATTCAGGGAGTGCGCCGGGGCCAGAAAATCACAGGGGACCATGGTCGTTCCCTGGTGCAAAAGCTGATAAAAGGCGTGCTGTCCATTGGTACCCGGCTCTCCCCAGATGATCGGGCCGGTCTGGTCGGCAACCTTTTTCCCCTGGCGGGTCACGGATTTTCCATTACTCTCCATATCCCCCTGCTGGAAATAGGCTGGGAAACGCTCCAGATACTGATCATAGGGAAGGATGGCGTGGGTCTGGGCACCCATGAAATCACGGTACCAGATGCCCAGAAGCCCCATGAGAACGGGGATGTTGTCCACCAGGGCGGCGGTGCGAAAATGCTCGTCAACCTCAAAGGCCCCCTGGAGCAACTCTTCAAACCGATCCATGCCAATGGACAGGGCAATGGACAACCCGATGGCCGACCACAGGGAATACCTTCCTCCGACCCAGTCCCAGAACACGAACATGTTCTCCGGATCGATGCCGAAAGCCTTGACGGCCTCCCCATGGGTGGACATGGCCACAAAATGCCTGGCCACATGGGACGCATTCCCGGCATGATCCAATAACCAGCCCCTGGCGGACCAGGCATTGGTCATGGTCTCCTGGGTGGTAAAGGTCTTGGAGGCGATGAGAAAAAGAGTGGTTTCCGGAGAAATATCCTCAAGGGTGGTTGCCAGGTGCGTGCCGTCCACATTGGACACAAAATGAAAACGCATCTCGGGATGACCGTAGTGAGCCAGGGCCTGGGTAACCATCTTGGGACCCAGGTCCGATCCACCGATGCCGATATTGACCACATCGGTGATTCGCTTGCCCGAATACCCAGTCCACTCGCCCCGACGGACCCTTTGAGTGAAATCACGCATCCTGGCCAGAACCTCCCGGACCTCGCCCATGACATCCTGGCCGTCCACATAAACCGGCCTGGCGGAGCGATTGCGCAGGGCCGTGTGCAACACCGCCCGGTTCTCGGTCACATTGATCCGCTCCCCCGAAAACATGGCCGCGATCCCTTCCTCGATCCCACGCTCCCTGGCAAGGGCCAGAAGCAGATCCATGGTTGTGTCCGTGATCCGATTTTTGGAAAAATCAAACAAAATGGACCCAAGCCGACGGGAAAACATGACAAACCGATCCGGATCTTCGTCGAACAGGGATCGCATGTGCACATGGTCCATCTCCCGGGCATGGGCCTTCAAGGCGGTCCAGGCGGGGGTGTTCGTAGTGGTATTCGTGGTCATAGTCGCTCCTTGGAACGGAAAAGTGTGCAGAACGGGAAGTGCGCAGTGCGGAAAGTGCGCAGTACGCAGTGCGCAGTGCGCAGGTTTTTAAACCGTACAGGACATCGAAAACCACCCGACTCTACCCGAAATATGACCCGGGGAAAAGCCATGTGTTCCCGCTCCTGCAAACAGCACATCGTGCTCCCGGGATCACCCCTCGACTACAAATTTTTTCCTCATCTGCGTACTGCGCACTGCGTACTGCGTACTTCTCGTGCACTGCGTACTTATTTCAATTCCATCAAGACCTGCTCGATTTTGTCCAGGGCACGGGTGATGGTCGCCTCGTCCAGTGCATAGGAAATCCTCACGCAGCGGTCGTCCCCAAAGGCGGCTCCAGGCACCAGCGCCACCCCGGCCTTTTCCAGCATATGCGAACACAAGGCCGTGGAATCCTTGATGCCATGCGTATAATACCGATCGACCCGGGGGAAGAGATAGAACGCCCCGGCAGGGGCCGGACACACCACCTCGGGCCAGGACCTGACCCGGTCCAAGGCCAGATCACGCCGTGCGGCAAAGGCCTTGCGCATCATGTCCACGGGTTCCCAGGAACCGGTCAGGGCGGCCAGTCCGGCCTTCTGGGCGATGGAACAGATATTGGATGTGGATTGTCCCTGGATCTTGGACATGCCCTTGATCAAAGGTTCGGCTGCCAGGGTGTACCCGATCCGCCACCCGGTCATGGCAAAACTCTTGGCCAGGCCGTTGACCACGGCGAAACGCTCCGGATATTTTTCCCACCAGGTGGACAGGGAGACCGGTTCGGCCGGGGAGTACACGAGCTGATCGTAGATCTCGTCGGAAATGACAAAGATATCGTGATCCACGGCCCACTGGGCGATCTCGTCCAGCCCCTTTTTGGAATAATGGCATCCCGTGGGATTGGACGGTGTGTTCAGTAAGAGCACCCTGGTTGTGTCGGTTCGGCTGGCCTCCAGTTCCTTTACAGAGACCAGAAAATTCTCTTCCGGTTCCGTCGGAACAATAACGGTTTGTCCCTCGGCCAGCTGGATCATGGCCGGGTAACTGACCCAGTACGGGGCGGGCAGCAGAACCTCATCACCGGGATCGAGCAATGACTGAAAAAGATTGAACAGGGACTGCTTCCCCCCGTTGGTGACCACGACGTTTTCCGACCCGGCATCTACCCCGTAAAACCGCTTGAAATATCCGGCCACAGCCTCTCTGAGTTCGTCTATGCCTGGTACGGCAGTATATTTGGTGAACCCCTGGTCAATGGCCTCGTGGGCACCGACGCAGACATGCTCCGGGGTGGGAAAGTCGGGCTGTCCCACGGCCAGGCTGATGACCTCTTTCCCCTGGGCCCGAAGTTTCTGGGTCAAGGCATTGATGGTCAGAGTCGCCGAGGGCTGAATCCGGCTGATTCGCTGAGAAAGTCGCATGGTATCGGACATGTTATCTCCTTGTCACATGACCTGTTCAAGCCAAAAAACCTACCTCTTCCACAAACAAAAAGACCTCAGGAGTCTTCTGTGAGAAGGCTCCTGAGGTCTTGCAATTCGTTCTCGATCTCCTGCAACAGGGTGGACAGGCTGGACTGGTCCTGAAGACGCATCCGGGCACCCTCGATGGTCAGCTTGTCCTCGTACAGCAATTGTTTGATCCGGTTGAGCAGATCGATATGCTCATCCGTATAATATCGCTGACCACTGGGTTTGCGGCAGGGAACCAGTTGGGGAAATTCACTCTCCCAAAATCTGAGCACATGAGGTTCCACCCCGACAGCCTTGGCTGCCTGGCCAATTTTATACCTCGTTGGCAACGAATCGGACATGTGACCCCGGACAACGGTTGGCTCCCCAGTCTCCTTACGGAAACCTGACATCCAGCTTGTTCAAAAGTTCTTGTCCTATGCGCGTATGCACCTTGTCAACTTCCTTGTCCTTCAGGGTCTTGGACATGCTCCTGTAGGTCACGCGCAGGCTGACATGATTTTCCGTGGCGTGTTCCTCTGGTTTGTAGATATCCAGAAGCACGACATCTTCCACCAGCGGTTCCTTGCGTGCGAGAATGACCTCCGAGATGCGTCCAAAGGGCAGGGTCTTGGGAGCGATGATGGTGATATCTCTCCGGACTGCCGGAAATTTGGCAATGGGGCTGAAGGTGCATACCGCGTTGATGGCCAGATTCATGATCGCTTCCAGATTCAGATCCGCAAACCAGACCGTGTTGCCGGCGTTATACCCATCGGCCAGTGCTGGCTTGAGCATACCCACCAATCCGATTGCAGTCTCTCCACACATCACCTGGACACAGGGACGGAGATAGGAATGGTCCTCCACAAGAGTGAAATCAAGCGGTCCGATACCGAGGTGTTCGGCCAGATTTTCGACCAGCCCCTTGATATCGCAGTAGTCGACCTCCCCCTCGGCAAAGGGATAGCCCTGAGGTTCGCGGGAGCCGTAGAGAAGGATACCCAGCCGGTTCGTCTCTTTGGTCATGGTGTCCGAAGACGGATCCTGGGTAAAAACCTGGGCAACCTCAAAAAGTCTGAGACGGGTGGTGGCCTGGGCCAGATTGTGTTTCAGGGAGTTGAACAGGCCTGGGGCGATCTGGGATCTCAGGACATTGAGCTCTTCGTTGAGAGGATTCAATATCTCGACCCTTCCTTCCACGGGAATACCCAGTTGATCCATATCCTTGGAGGCGACAAAGCTGTAGTTGACCGCCTCGTGCAGTCCGCATCCCATGGCCCATGTCTTGATCCTGCTGTTGAAGGCGAACAAAGGATCTTCATGGAGCATGGCATCGAGATTCTTGCTGATCCTGGGCAGCCGGACCGGCAGACGGTCCATGCCGTACACCCTGGCCACTTCCTCGATCAGATCGGCCTCGCGTTCGAGATCGAGACGATAACTGGGAGGGGTGACCTGATATCCCTCTTCGTCTGTATCCAGTTCGCAGCCCAGAGAGGTAAGAACCTTTTCGCAATACCCGTCTTCGACATCCAGGGCCAGAAGACCGGTAGCCTTGGTCGGACGAAAATAAATCGATTTTGCCGTGTAGGGTTTGGGAACCGATCCAGCGACACCCTTGGCGATCTGTCCGCCACAGCAGGTGGCAATAAGATCCGCGGCCCGGTCAAGGGCCAAACGGGAACCGACCTGGTCTACCCCGCGCTCGAATCTGAAGGAGGCATCGCTGCCTAAGGCCAGCCGTCTGGCTGTCTTGCGGATGGTACCCGGATGAAAGACCGCACTCTCCAAGAGGACATCCGTGGAAGAGTCCACGATCTCCGAGTTGGCTCCCCCCATGACCCCTGCCAGGGCCACCGGACGTTCACCGTCCCAGATAAGCAAATCCGTTGATACCAGCTGGCGCTTTTTGTCATCCAGGGTGGTGAAGACCATGCCGTCTTCAGCCGGAGCGACCCTGATTCTGCCGCCCTGGATCTTGTTCCAATCAAAGGAGTGCAGCGGCTGACCGAGCTCCATGAGCACGTAATTGGTTACGTCGACCACGGCGCTGATGGGCCGAAGCCCCACGGACAACAGACGGTAACGCATCCAGTCCGGGCTCTGGGTATTGGATACCCCTTGAATGATCCGGGCCAGATAGGAGGGGCAGAGTCCGGCCTGATCGACCTGGATGGCAACCATCTCCTCGCAGGAGGGACCGGATTCGACGAGCTCTACCCTGGGCATGGTCAAAGGCAGATGATAGGCGGCTGCGATCTCGCGGGCATACCCGAGAACACTCAGACAATCCCCCCGGTTCGGAGTGATGTCGATATCCAGAACCTTGGTCTCGAGGCCCAGGGCATCGATAAGCCTGGTTCCCGGAGCAAGCCCCTCGTCAAGAACCATGATCCCGCTGTGATCGCTTCCAAGCTCCATCTCCACGGCCGAGCAGATCATCCCGTGAGAAGGCACGCCCCGAAGCTTGGCCTTCTTGAGCTTGACCCCGTTCGGCATGAGGGTTCCCACCGGGGCAACCGGAACCTTTTGTCCCCGGGCCACATTGGGAGCCCCGCAGACAATACTCAAGAGTTCGCCCTGGTTCACGTCCACCTTGCAGACATGCAGATGATCGGATTGCGGGTGCGCTTCGCACTCGACCACGTGTCCAACAATCATATTCTCGAGATGGGCAAAGGGCTGGGATATTTCGTCAACTTCCAGACCGAGCATGGTCAACCGATCGGCCAACTCGTCCAGATCCCCCTCATAGGGGGTAAAATCTCGTAGCCAGTTCAAACTGAGCAGCATGGGAGAAATCTCTGTGTGTTATGTGGATGTGCGATCCCGACGTGAATGGACCGCATGAAAAAAAGGCGGAAAAATTCATAAAAAGAACAGCCAAACTCAAGGGGCCACCCTCAGACGAACTGTCCCAAAAATCTGACATCATTCTCGAAAAACATGCGCAGATCGCCGATCCCGTATTTGAGCATGGCGATACGCTCGATTCCCAGACCAAAGGCGAATCCCTGATAGACCTCGGGGTCGTAGCCGACATTGGAGAACACGGCCGGATCGACCATGCCGCATCCAAGAATCTCCACCCAGCCGCTTTCCTTGCACACCCGGCAGGGACTGCCGTTTACCCGGCCGGTGCCCTTGCAGATGACGCAACTCATATCCACTTCCGCGCTGGGTTCGGTAAAGGGAAAAAAGCTGGGACGAAAGCGCATCTTCACATCCGCGCCAAAAGTTGTCCGGATGAAGGCGTTCAGGGTTCCCCGCAGATCCGCCATGGTCACGTCCCTGTCCACCAGAAGCCCTTCGATCTGGTGAAACATCGGGGTGTGGGTCAGATCCGAATCCCGACGATAGACCTTGCCCGGGGCGATCACTGCGACAGGGGGGCGCTGCTTTTCCATGGTCCGGACCTGCAGGGGGGAGGTCTGGGTGCGCATGAGGATCTTGTCGGAAATATACAGGGTATCCTGCATATCCCTGGCCGGATGATCCTGGGGCAGGTTCAGGGCCTCGAAATTGTAGAAATCGTTTTCCACCTCAGGACCGGAGACCACCTCGAAGCCAAGACCCGTGAATGTCTTGCAGATATCGTTCATGACCAGGGTGATCGGGTGGAGCGATCCACGGTCCGGAGTACGCCCCGGAATAGTCGGATCGAATCCGGCGAGGGATTCCCTTTCCACGGCCTGTTCGAGCTCCTGTTTCTTGCTCTCCCAGAGTGTGATCAGCGCGGTCTTGACCCGGTTGGCGGCCTTGCCCACCTCCGGTCTGTCCTCGGCAGGCAGTCCGCCGACACGGGGCATGAGTCCGGCCAGCTCGCCCTTGCGCCCCAGAAACCTGACCCGGATCGCTTCCAGATCATCCAAAGAAGAAACCTGGCCGAGGGCCTCTTCAAGCTCCCCGACCAGGCTCTCCAACATTTCGATCAATGCTTTTTTTGTCACGCTAGTTCACTTTGGCTTTGGCCATTTCGGCCAACTTTGCGAAGGATCCCTTATCGTTGACGGCCATGTCGGCCAGAACCTTTCTGTTCAATCCAACCTCGGCCTCGGAGAGACCGTGCATGAAGCGGCTGTAGGAAATACCGTGTTCCTTGCAGGCAGCGCTGATACGGATGATCCAGAGTTTGCGGAACTCACGCTTTCTTTGCTTGCGATCACGGTAGGAGTAGACGAGAGCCCGCTCAACCGTTTCCCGCGCGGTGCGATACAACTTGCTCCGGGCCCCGCGGTAGCCCTTGGCCAACTTCAAATATTTCTTGTGCCGTCTGTGTGCGGCTTTACCTCTTTTAACACGCATGTGAAGCAACTCCTCTTAGAAAATAGTGGGTACGAGCCGTTTGATGGATTTGAGTCTGCTGCCGTCCAAGGTGGTGGACTGACGCAACTTTCTCTTCCGCTTGGCGTTCTTCTTGGTAAGAATATGCTGACTGTTGCTTCTGTTCCGCTTTACCTTGCCGGTACCGGTCGTGGTGAAGCGCTTGGCAGCACTCTTGTTGGTTTTCAGTTTAGGCATACAACCCTCCTGTGATGAACTCATTATATATGCAAAAAAGCGGATGGATGTAACGGGAAGGTACACCCGCTTTCATGTTTACCATCGAAAAAAGGCACAGCACATTCCGTCACCATTCACGGACGTGCCCTGCCGGATACCCCGAAACAAAAAGGAAGTGTCGGAAAGCAGAAAAACGCAGGGTGAGTCTCTTATTTGATTTTGGGTATCGGCGTCAAGAGCAGATGCATGGATCGACCTTCGGATCTGGGGGCCTGCTCGACCTTTGCAATATCCTTGACCAATTCGGTAACCCGCTGCAGCAGGTCATACCCGCGGTCCTTGTGGGCCATTTCGCGTCCACGAAAAAAAATACTTACCTTGCACCTGTTACCTTCGCCGATGAATCTACGGATATGACGAACCTTGGTCTCAAGATCATGATCGTCCGTTTTGGGACGAAACTTGATTTCCTTGAGCTGGATGGTTGTCTGCTTCTTCCGGGCCAGTTGCTGCTGCTTCTGCTGCTGATACTGGTATTTCCCATAATCCATGATCTTGCACACCGGCGGGCGTGCATTGGGAGCCACTTCCACGAGATCGAGTCCCTGCTCTTCGGCTGTTTGCAAAGCCTCCTGCGTGGGCATGACGCCAAGCTGGGAACCGTCGTCGGTTACTACCCGTACTTCACGAACTCGAATCTGCTTATTCCTTCGGGCCTTAGTAGTTTGTATAGCTCATTCCTCCCTTTTTGAACGGCTCCAAGGTATCGGCCGTTACCAATTCAATGACTTCCTCCGAGGGCATCGCCCCCAGGTTCTTACCATTTCTCAGTCGAACGCTGACAAGACCCTTTTCGATCTCCTTTTCGCCAACGACCAGCATGTAGGGAATCTTGGCCATCTGGGCCTCGCGGACCTTGTAACCAAGTTTCTCGTTACGCAGATCGGCTTCCACACGGATGCCGCCCTTCTTGAGTTTCAAGAGCACTTTTCTGGCATATTCGTTGTGCACCTCTGTCACGGTAAGAACCCGTGCCTGTACCGGGGCCAGCCAGGTCGGAAATGCTCCTGCGTAATGTTCGATAAGAATACCCAGAAAACGTTCCACTGCGCCAAGGATGACCCGATGCAACATGACCGGCCTGTGCCGTGCTCCATCCTCGCCCACATAAACCAAATCAAATCGCTCTGGCAAGGTAAAATCGCATTGAATCGTTGCACACTGCCATTCTCGTCCCAACGCATCCTTGACCTTGACGTCGATCTTGGGCCCGTAAAAGGCCCCGTCACCGGCGTTGATCTCATAGTTCAGGCCGCAACTTTCCAGAGCCTGCTGCAGGGCCCCGGTAGCCCGGTCCCAATCCTCGTCGGAACCAATGGATTTTTCAGGCCTGGTGCTGATTTCCATGGAATATTCGAACTCGAACAACCCCATGACATCGCGAACAAAATCGATGATCGCCTTGATCTCGTCCTGCAATTGATCGGGACGACACAGAATATGGGCATCGTCCTGGGTAAATTCACGCACCCGGAGCAACCCGTGCAAAACGCCTGATTTTTCATGGCGGTGCACGTTGCCCAATTCAAAATATCTGATGGGCAGATCCCGGTAACTGCGGATCTGCGATTTATAGATGAGCATGTGGGAGAGACAGTTCATGGGTTTGATCCCATAGGACTGATCATCGATCTCCGTGAAGTACATGTTTTCACGATAATTATCGTAATGACCTGATTTTTCCCACAATTCCCTGCGGAGAATGATCGGGCCCTGAACGATATCATACCCCCGTCTGAGATGCTCCTTGCGTTCGAAATCCTCGAGAATCGTTCTGACAAGAGCTCCCTTGGGATGCCAGAGAGGCATGCCCGGGGCGGCCTCGTCGGAAAAGCTGAACAGATCGAGCTGGGTGCCGAGCTTGCGGTGATCCCGCTTCTTGGCCTCTTCAATCATGTTCAGATATTTTTTGAGCTCCTTGGGGGTTGCAAATGCCGTCCCATAGATCCGCTGGAGCATGGTTTTTTTCTCGTCACCCCGCCAATAGGCCCCGGCCACAGAGGTCAGTTTGAAGGCCCGGACAAATCCGGTGTGCGGCAGATGCGGGCCCCGACACAGATCCGTGAAATTTCCATGGGTATACAGGGAGACAGTCTCTTCGCCCAGATCGTCGATGATCTCGATCTTATAGGTCTCGTTCATCCCCAAAAACATCTTCTTGGCCGCCTCGGCGGACATCTCGGTCCGTTCGAAGGGTTTGTTCGCGGCAATGGACTCGGCCATCTTTGCCTCGATGGACTCGAGATCCTCGGGGGTGAAGGAGCGCTCATAATCGAAATCGTAGTAAAACCCGTTCTCGACCGCCGGACCAATGGTCACCTTGGCCGAAGGAAAGAGTTCCTTGACCGCCTCGGCCATGATGTGGGCTGCACTGTGTCTGATGACCTCAAGCCCGTTTTCACTGTCCAGGGCGACCGGCTCCATTTTCTTGCATCCGGAGGGCACTTCCCGGGTCAGATCCAGCATCCTGCCGTCGCACAGGCAGGCGACCGTCGACTTGAGCTGCTTGCCCGAAAGAACCTGCGCCAAAACGTCCTTGCAGGTCTGCCCTGCCAGGACTTCTCTTTCCTCGCCATTGATCGTGATCATGTCGCTGTCCGGTGCTCCAAGCTTAAAACAAGTTAGGGAGGCGTTAGCCTCCCTAATCGTCGAATTCTTAAGTGGTAGGCGCGAGGAGGGTTGAACTCCTGACCCCTTGCACGTCAAGCAAGTGCTCTCCCACTGAGCTACGCGCCTACGTCTTGCGTGGAGAGTCTCTTTTCAAAAACCGGGAAAGATGTCAAGCAGGATTTTCAGATTTCTCTTATTTTTTCCTCCCGGCCAAGGGGCTCGGACCGGTTCCCAAGGCCAAAGTGTTCTCATCCGACCGCTTGGAATCTCAAGGCGGGCTCCCCCCGTTCCGGTCGGCTTGACTGTCTGACCGAGCCAGGCATCAGCATCAATACCCCAATGGGCATCTTGCCATAACATTTCGATTTTATGGAGCAAAGGCTTGATGGTACAAGGCCTGCGAAGGCGTTTCAAACCGACCGGAACGGGGTGAGCCCGCCTGAAACAAATCCGCCACGGACCGACTCCAAAACCCTGTTTGCAATCATATAACTTTGGGCTACATGATCCCCCATGAACAACGAACGATTCAATCATCAGATCTCCTTTCTTCTGGAACTGGACAAGCTCAAGGATATCAAACGCCAATCGCGGATCATCCCCAGCCTGCGGCGGGAAAACTCAGCCGAGCACAGCTGGCATATTGCCATCATGGCCCTGGTATTGGGGCGTGATTACGGAAAGGATGTCGATCTCTCCCGTGTGGTGACCATGCTGCTTCTTCATGATATAGTTGAAATCGATGCCGGGGACACCTATGCCTATGACCAGGAGGGATATCAGGACAAGGAAGAGCGTGAACAGGAGGCGGCCGCACGGATTTTCGGCCTTCTTCCCCCTGATCAGGCAGAAACCTTGCGAACCACGTGGGAAGAATTCGAGCAGGGAGCGTCCCGGGAGGCCCGCTTTGCCCATTCCATGGATCGCCTGATGCCCCTTTTGCACAATTACTACTCCCAGGGCTCGACCTGGAAGAGCCATGGAACATGCAGGAGCCAGGTTCAGAATCGAATGGCCAAGATCCGGGAGGCATCGCCCGAACTCTGGGAATTTGCCGAAAACCTGATCGACAGGGCAGTGAGCCAGGGGTACCTGGCCAACGACTGAATTATCCTTTTTTACCAGACTATTGTCCAACGCGACAAGGAGGTTCACACATGAGCAAGGAAAAAATCGGCTGGATCGGACTCGGCGTCATGGGCGGATCCATGTGCGCTCATCTCATGGAGGCCGGATATCCCATGCGGGTCTATAACCGAACCCGGCAAAAGGCCGCATCATTGCTCACCCGGGGGGCTACCTGGTGCGATTCCCCGGCGGATCTGGCCCGTGAGTGTGATATCGTCTTTACCATTGTCGGTTTTCCTGAGGATGTCGAAAAGGTGATCCTGGGGGAAAACGGGGTCCTGTCCACCCTGCCCGAAGGAGGGATCATCGTGGACATGACCACCTCGCGCCCCTCTTTGGCCAAGACCATTCACGCCCAGGCCGCCGAAAAAAACATAGCTGCCCTGGACGCGCCTGTTTCCGGCGGGGACCTGGGAGCACGCCAGGGCTCCCTGGCCATCATGGTCGGTGGAGACCAGCCCGCCTTTGATCGGGTCGAGCCCCTGTTTCATATCATGGGCAAGACCATCGCCCTCATGGGCGGGCCCGGAAGCGGCCAGAACACCAAGATGACCAATCAGATCCTGATCGCCGGCACCATGATCGGTGTGGTCGAATCCCTTTTGTACGCCCACAAGGCGGGTTTGGACATGGATGCGGTCATCGACGTGATCGGAAGCGGTGCGGCCTCCTCATGGTCCATCAACAACCTGGGCCGCCGGATCGCCAAGCAGGATTTCGAACCCGGTTTTTTCATCAAGCATTTCATCAAGGACATGGGTATTGCCCTGGACGAATCCCGGGCCATGAACATCGAACTCCCCGGCCTCTCCCTTGTCAACGGATTCTACCAGGAAGCAGCCGCCCAGGGACTTGAGCACAAAGGAACCCAGGCCCTTTTCAAGGTTCTTGAAAACATGCAGAAACGATAAGAGGTTGATACCTATTTTGAAATGCGGGAGGATTCAGAAAGGGAACAGCGGACCTTAACGCCCAATGACTTTCCGCCCCTTCCGAAGCTCTCAACCCCCTCAAATCTCTCAACTCTCTTAAATTTCTTAAATTTCTTAAATCTCTTAAATATCTTAAATCTCTTAAATTTCTTAAATTCAACAATTATATGGAGATATTATGGAAATCACACCCGACATTATGACCTCCTTCATGACCCTGGCCCAGGAGCATCCCGAGGAACTGGCCAAGGTCGTGGCCATTGTCCAGGCCCAGGGAGAACCACTGGATGAACTTCTCAAGGCGGTGAACACCATCCACGAAAAGATGCAGGCCTGATCGATCAGCCTGCCGACTCTGCCCGACCCGCCTCCTGGCCAACACCCAAACCGTTCAAGGAGCTATGCACCCATGCCCGAAGACCGATCCGCGGAAATCGCCCAGACATTCCGGCACATCAACCGGACGAGAAGAGATATCTATAAAAAATATCAGGAGTTCTCAAAAGAGATCAAGAAACGTTCCTCCCTGGACGACAAGGTTCAGCACCTGATCCTGCTTTCCAACGCCATTATCTCCCAATGCGACATGTGCATCGCCCTGCACGTCCAGGGAGCGGCCACCAGCGGGGCGAGCAAGGACGAGATCATCGACGCGGCCTGGCTGGCCGTGGCCATGGGAGGAAGCCCCAAGATGATGTACCTGCGCTACGTCTATGACGAGATCAACGCCATCTTTGAAGAAGACGAATAAAACCCATCCATTCCATCCCGCTGAAACGTCAAACCGCCCGGCAGCCACAACATGGCCGCCGGGCGGTTTGGATTCGCATGGGGTTTGGCTTTCGTTTACCAGGCAGGAATGGGTTCCTGGGGTTCGGTCAAAAGAAATTGCCCCCCCTCGATCCATTTTTTGAGCAGGGTGGCCACCTCCAAGGACTTGGTATGACTGGTCACGGGAATGGTCGCGACCTGCTTGCCGTCCAGGTCGATACTACCGCTTTTGAGCTCGGCAAAGGTGGCATGGGTGAGGATCTTTCCATTTGCCCGGGGATAGTCGTATCCGTAATCCATGATCGGCATCTGGATATCTTCGTCCCCGACCCCGGTGAACCAGGCCATTTCCTCATTCAGAATGGGGATGGGGATGCCCAGGGCCACGGCCATGGAAACCCCGTAGCCCACAATGCTCACCCCGCGAAGAAAACCCGGCTTCATCTGCTTGAGATCCCCCTTGACCATGAGCGTACCCGCCCCGGTCATGGGAATCCCCCGTTCATTCCGCTCGGGATCAGGGACATGCTGGGTACCCGGGCCCAGAACGTATCCGACCCCGCCTCCGAGAAAAATCTTGGTTCCAAGTCCGATGGTCTTGAAATACGGATCATTGAACAATGGGCTCAAGGCTCCGGCAGTGGCGTAATTGGCGTTGCCAAATCGCGATTTGAGCGGACCCATGTACGTGTACTTGATCTTGTCCGTGCTGTTCACTGCGCAATTATAGTTTTGGTAGCCGTTGCGCGGGTTGAGCAGGATGGCATTGCGCAGATCGTCCAGAAGAATATCCCGTTCTAGCCGGGTGCGGGGATAACAATCCGTCCCATAGGCCTCGGCCTTGAGGTGCACGGATTTGCCGTTGACCAGGTCCTCGATGACATGGGCTCCGCCATATTTGAAGGTTCCCGGATAGACCTTGTTCAGGGGATCGTCTTCACTGGGTTCGGTGGCCCCGAGATAGGAATCCACGGCAGCCAGCCCGGCCATGCACGGGACCCCGTTGAGCCAGACCCTGGAGGTCTTGATTGTCGGAGGACGCTGCCCGATATTAAAAAGCATGCCTGATGAGCACATGGGGGAAAAAGTCCCTGTGGTGACAACATCAACCTTTTTTGCAGCCTTGACCTTGCCTTCGGTCCGCACTAGTTTCGTCATTTCTTGTGCGTCAAGGACCACCGCTTTGCCGGCTTTGATTTTCTCGTTGATCTGGGCGATGGTTCGGGTAACTTCGTATGCTTTTCCCATGATATCTCCTCGTAAGCGACGTTCGCCCCGCTCTTACAGGAATCCTGCGGCACGGGCAAATACTTGTTTACAACCCTTTGGCAGCTTTTCGTGGTGTTTTTTTCGTGAAAAGAATGAAAATACGTCAGATTCTGAAGCAAAAATTCTCGGAGGAGAACCTTGTTCAATGGTTCGATCCCTTGGATATCTCCTTTAATACTTCAGGATTGAAAGTTGTTTTTCCACATACATTCTTCATGAACATGGTTATTGCATCCTACAAGGATCATCTCGAAAATGCGATATCCAAATGTTTCAAGGAAAAAATCTATATTGAATACAACGTCGGGAACAACGTCGATATACGCACATCCCTGGAAACAGCAATCCATCCTGAGATAAACGAAAAAAATAACGATACCTGTTTTGATTTCGACTCCTTTCTCGTCAATCATAAAAATTATTTTCCGCTGGCATCGGCAAAAGAAGTCGCCACCCACAAAGAAACCATATACAATCCCTTTGTACTTTACGGGCAAAGCGGCTCAGGCAAGACACATCTTTGCAAGGCCATCCTCAATACATTGGAACGGGGCACCGGACCCAAAAATATTTTTTGGGGAACATTTGAGAGTCTGCGCAAAAAAATCAGCTTCATGCCTGAATTCCAGAAAGTTCTCGATTCCGATATTCTGATCATTGATGATTTCCAGGAAATCGAGTCCTTCCAGGAGAGTCAACATGACTTTCTCTCCCTGTTCAATGCCTTTCACGAATCCGGCAAGCAGATCGTCCTGGCCACCAGCCGGCGGATACCGGAGATGGATTTTTTGGAACCCGGTCTCAAGTCTCGCCTTGGGTGGGGACTCATGGTCACCCTCAAGCGGCCGGACCTTGATATCCGTCTTCAATTTATCAACAAAACATGTCAGAAACGGCACATCGAACTCAGCAACGAACAGATGCTCACCCTGGCCCAACATTTTTCTGATTTTCGCAGTCTGCAGGGGTGCCTGATCAAGATACTGGCCTTCCAGAACCTCATTTCTCCCCGGATGGGCCAGGAAGACTTCGTCAATATTCTCAAAGGACTCGATGCCCAGACGACCACCGAGTTGACCCATGAAATGATCATTGCCGTAGTTGCTGATCATTTGAGTGTACCGAGCTCGCACATTCTCTCCTCCACCCGCAGACAGGACGTTGTTTTTGCCAGACAAATGGCCATGTATCTCTGCAGAAAACTGCTCCATTATTCCTTTCCCCAGATCGGATCCATTTTTGGAGGCAAGGATCACAGTACGGTCATCTACGCCTGCCGAAAAATCAAATCCCTGAAGGAAAAAAAACAGGAGATCAGGCATCAGCTTGACCTCCTGAACAAAAAATGCCGGGAGATCACACAGGCTCGGGAGTTCCATTGATAGGGCAAACCCACTGCTGCATCCTCTCAAAATTACAACCAAACAGACCATATTACCCCTCCGGGGTGCGATAGCCATGTCCACATCCACAAGGAGATTGTCATGAAATGCCAGGTACTCAAAGAAGATATTGTCGAGGGCGTTCAGCTGGCCTCGAACATCATACCGGCCAAAACCGGAACCGCCTATCTCCGGACCATCTGGCTGGAAACCAGGGAAAACGCCATCACCATCATGGCCACTGACTCGAACATTGAATTCACCGGCACCTATCCGGCTCAGATTCTGGAATCCGGAAGGGTTGGCATCCACGGAAAAAAATTCAGTGACCTGATCCGCAAGCTCCCCCCCGGTGAATTGACCTTTGAGGCCAATGAAGGCGACACCACCATTCTCATTCATCAGGGCAAGAAAAAATACAAACTCCCCTTGAATAACGGCACCTGGTTCCAGGAATTCCAGCCCATGCCCGAGCAAGGAGCCATTGTATGGTCGGGCGAACTTCTGCAAAACGTCATCGAACGAATTTCCTTTTGTATCAACGATTCTGAAGATACCGGGCCCATGAATTGCATCAAGTTCACCCCGCTATCCCATGATGTTATCGAGGTATGCGGGATGAACGGCCATCAATTCGGTCTGCTTCGTTTTTCGACCCCGGACATCCATGCCTCCCTGGGAGAAACAGGCATTTTAATCGCCAAAAAGGATCTGAACGAGATCAGCAAATGGCTCCGGCCTGAAGATATCTTTATCAATCTGACGGAAAAAAAGATGTTTCTGCGCTCGGCCAGGGGACACGAGACCTTGAGCGTTCCTCGCCGCACAAGCACCTTTCCCAATTATCAAAATTTCATAGAAAGCTACGAGAGTACCTTCCGAAGCACCCTGGAGGTTGACAAATACGAGCTGACCGACGCCCTGGACCGAATTCTCCTGTTCAATACCCAGTCAAGCAGATCCACCTATCTGCATTTCAGTCCGAACGAACTGGGGTTATCCTGTCACGGTCAGGAATTTGGTGAGGGGCTTGAGATTATCACGGCACACTTTCAGGGGGATCTGGACATGATCGCCATCCCCACTCGGATACTTTTGGAAATCATGTCCCATTTCACGTCGACCAAAATCACCTTTCAACTGGCCGGCCCCCTTGACCCGTGCAAAATCACCGGTCCTGACGATCCCGATTATTTTGTGATCACCATGCCCGTGGAGATCACCGAAGATACCTACTACACGGAAGAAGAGGACGCCTAGACAGCCCCGGCCTTCCCTTTTATATTTCCATTTTCGCAAGAATCCGCTTGCCGGAACCACACGAACCTTACGAGCGACACAGGGTATGAGCACTCCAAACACGACTGATTACAACGCAGGCAGCATCACCATTCTGGAAGGACTTTCCGCCGTACGCAAACGGCCGGCCATGTATATTGGAAGCACGGACACCCACGGATTGCACCATCTGGTCTATGAGGTCATCGACAATTCCATTGACGAAGCCATGGCCGGCTACTGCAGCCGGATCAAAGTCCGCGTCCACCTGGACAATAGCGTGACCATCTCCGATAACGGTCGGGGAATCCCCGTGGATCTGCATCCCAAAGAGAAGATTCCGGCTGTCCAGGTGGTCATGACCGTTCTCCATGCCGGCGGCAAATTCGACAACGACAGTTACAAGGTTTCCGGAGGACTTCACGGTGTAGGTGTCTCTGTGGTCAACGCCCTTTCCGAAACCCTGGAAGTGACCATTCACCGCAACGGCCAGAAATATCGCCAGCAATACCGACAAGGGCTTCCCGTCTCCGAGCTCACTATCGTCGGTGAAACGGACAGAACCGGGACCACGATCAAATTCAGGCCCGATGAAGAGATCTTCGAGGATCTGAACTTCGAATACGAAGTCCTGGCCAAGCGGTTTCAGGAACTGGCCTATCTGAACAAAGGCGTGGCCATTGAATTCACCGACGAGAAAACCCAGACCAGTCAGAGCTTTCATGATGAGGGGGGAATCGTATCCTTTGTCCGCGATACCAACGAAAACAAGGGGTTCCATCCGATCATCTATGGGAAAGGCGAGGTGGAAAATGTATTCGTGGAATTTGCCATGCAGTACACCGCTGGGTACAAGGAGAACATGTTCACCTTTGCCAACAACATCAGGACCCGGGAAGGCGGAACCCATTTGCAGGGCTTTCGCATGGCCCTGACCCGAGCGGTGAACACCTATATCCAGAACACCGACCTGCCCAAAAAGTTCAAGGAAAAACTCTCAGGAGACGATGTCCGTGAGGGACTGACCACGGTGATCAACGTGCGTATTCCTGATCCCCAATTCGAGGGACAGACCAAGACCAAGCTGGGCAACAGCGAAGTGGTCGGATATGTCGCCGGAATCGTTTACGAAGGTCTTTCAACCTTTTTTGGTGAAAATCCCAAAGATGCCAAGCAGATCCTGGAAAAAGTCGTGGACGCCTCCCGGGCCCGACAGGCTGCGCGCAGGGCCAGGGAAATGGTCCGACGCAAGGGAGCCCTTGGGGATAATTCCCTGCCCGGCAAACTCGCTGATTGCCAGAGTCGCAAACCCGAGGAGAGCGAGGTCTTCATTGTTGAGGGTGATTCCGCAGGCGGTTCGGCCAAACAGGGGAGAAATTCCAAATTCCAGGCCATCCTTCCCCTGCGCGGCAAGATTCTGAATGTGGAAAAAACCCGTTTCGACAAGATGCTCCAGAACAAGGAAATCAAGGCCCTGATTACAGCCATGGGGGCCGGCATTGGCGAGGATGCCATCAATCTGGACAAACTCAGGTACCATAAAATCATCATCATGACTGATGCCGATGTGGACGGCGCCCATATCCGAACCCTGCTGTTGACCTTCTTTTTCCGGCAGTACCAGGAGCTCATCGACCACGGTCATGTCTACATTGCCCAGCCCCCCCTCTACCGGGTCAGCAAGGGCAAATTCGAGCAGTACATCACCTATGAAGAGGAGATGGATCAGTTCCTCATCGACCGGATCAGTACCCAGGAATCCGTGGAAACGGAAACCGGGATCATCATCGCCGGGGAGGATCTCAAGACCTTGCTGACGACGATCACCAAGGTCCGGGACAACCTTTTGGATATCACCAACATCGGCATTGACATGGATCTCTCCGATCAATTGTTCGCCTTTGGATCCAAACTCTCTCCCGAGAGTTTCCACAATGGTGAGGTCGTCACACTTCAGGAGTACCTGGCCGGGTCGGGATATACGCTGGAAATTTCCCAGGAGGTCCTGGACAGTGAAGAGGACGAGGATCCCAGAGTCTTTCTCACCTTCACCGACGTCAATGAACATGCCGTGCGCATCGGGGCCGAGTTTTTCAATTCCAAGCTCTACAAGAATACATATTCCTTGTATGAAGAACTGCGGGAAAAGAGCCCCGGTCTGACCTTCACCGTTGCCCCCCCCAGTGAAGAGCAAAAAGGGGAAGACAAGGTGATGCACAATCCCTTCGAGCTTTTGAAAATGGTCATGGAAAAGGCCAAAAAAGGGCTGAACATCCAGCGCTACAAAGGTCTTGGTGAGATGAATCCGGAACAACTCTGGGAAACGACCATGAACCCCGAGACCCGGAGCATGCTTCGGGTGACCATTGCCGATGCCGCCGAAGCTGATGAGTTGTTCGTCAAACTCATGGGCGACAAGGTCGAACCGAGACGGGATTTTATCGTCAAGAACGCTCTCTCGGTCACGGATCTGGATATTTGATACTCAACCGCACACAAGGACCATTGTGCCTGTCATCAGGTAACGGGCGAATCTTGCAAGCGAGGACGATGTGTTAAACGATGTCAGTATAGAAAAAGAAATTAAAAAATCATATCTGGAATACTCCCTGAGCGTCATCGTGGGACGTGCCATTCCCGACGTGCGAGACGGTCTCAAACCCGTGCATCGTCGGATTCTCTTTGCCATGCACGAGCTGGGCAACACCTACAACCGGCCGTACAAAAAATGTGCCCGTGTTGTCGGTGATGTCATTGGTAAATACCATCCCCATGGAGATTCCGCAGTGTATGACGCGATGGTCCGCATGGCCCAGGACTTCAACATGCGCGATCCCCTTGTCGACGGTCAGGGTAACTTCGGATCCATCGATGGCGACTCGGCTGCTGCCATGCGATATACCGAGGCCCGGATGTCCCGACTGGCCGGAGAATTCCTGGCGGATATCGAGAAAAACACGGTTGGGTTCAGGCCCAATTACGATAACAGCCTGGAAGAACCCGAGGTCCTGCCCACCAAGGTTCCTAACCTGCTTATCAACGGGTCTTCAGGGATCGCCGTGGGGATGGCCACGAATGTCCCCCCCCACAACCTGGTGGAAATCGTGGACGGCGTCCTGTTGGTACTGGATGCTCCCAATGCCACCATTGCCGACCTGCTCCAGGTGGTCAAAGCCCCGGATTTTCCCACGGGTGGGCTCATCTATGGCAAGGACGGAATCGTCGAGGCCTATAAAACCGGCCGGGGAAGCATGAAAATCCGGGCCCGCATTCATGTTGAAGAGCGCAAGAACGGGCTTGAATCCATTGTGGTCACGGAAATCCCCTTTGCCCTGAACAAATCCAGGCTGGTGGAAAAAATCGCAGGCCTGGTCAATGAAAATAAAATCGAGGGCATCAGCGACCTGCGGGACGAATCCAATCTGGGCGGCATACGCATTGTCATTGATCTGAAAAAGACCGCCTATTCGGACGTGATCATCAATCAACTCTACAAATATACCTCGTTGCAGACCAGTTTCGGGATCAACATGCTCGCCGTGGTCAACAACCGGCCCCAGCTCTTGAATCTCAAACAGATCCTGGAATATTTCATTGAGTTCCGTAAAGAGGTCATCATTCGCCGATCCAGATTCGATCTGGCCAAAACCGAACACCGGGCCCATATCCTGGAAGGGCTGCGCATCGCCCTGGACAATATTGACGAGGTCGTATCCATCATCCGCGCTTCAACCACCCCGGCTGATGCCAAGATGCGGCTTGGCGAGCGTTTCGAACTCTCGGATATACAGAGCCAGGCCATACTGGACATGCGCTTGCAGCGTCTGACCAACATGGAGCGGGAAAAACTCATTGCCGAGTACACCGAACTGCTCAAGCGAATCGAATACCTCAGAAGCGTCATTGAAAATTCCGGGGTGCTCAAAGGGGTCATCCGGGACGAACTCATCGCTCTCAAGGAGACATTCGGGACACCCAGGCGATCGGAAATCCTGGCCCACGATCCGGACAGCATCAATATTGAGGATATCATCCCGGACGACGACGTGGTCATCACCCTGTCGAGCAATGGGTATATCAAGCGCACGGGACTGCACAATTATCAGCAGCAAAAGCGTGGCGGGGTCGGTATTGCAGGGGCCTTTGCCAGTGACAAGGATTTCATCTCCCAGCTGCTGACCACGAGTAATCATCAATATCTGAATCTGTTCACGAACACGGGGCGCATGTTTCAGATCAAGGTCCATTCAGTGCCCGAAGGCGGAAGGACAGCCAAGGGAATCCATGTGGCCAACCTGCTCTCTCTGGCCAAGGATGAACTTGTGGCCACAGCCATGACCTACCGGGAATTCCCCGAGGATACCTACTTTTTATTCATCAGCCGCAAGGGTATCGTCAAACGGTCGGCCATGGATCTGTACAAGAACGTTCGCAGCCAGGGACTCATCGCCGTGGGGCTCAAGGAGGGAGACGAACTCCTGGCGGTTCGGGAAGTCCGTCAGGACGACGAGATCGTTCTGGTATCCAAAAACGGTTTTTCCATCCGCTTTGACTGCTCCGAGGTTCGCCCCACGGGGAGAAGCGCCTCCGGGGTCAAGGGCATGAATCTCCGGCCTGGAGATGTTGTCGTGGCCTGTGTTGTTTTATCCAGGACCGGTAAACAGGAATTGTTGACCATCGCTGAAAACGGGTATGGCAAGCGGACCCATATGGATCAGTTTCGCAGCCAGTCCCGCGGAGGCAAGGGAATTATCAACATGCGGATCACCCCCAAGACAGGGCCGGTTGTCAGCGCACTCATGGTGGACAATGAAGATGAGGCCATTTTACTGACCTCGGGGAACAAAATTATCCGCATCGGCATCGGTGACATCTCCCTGGTCGGCAGAGCCACCCAGGGAGTACGGCTGGTGCGCATGGGTGACAACCAAACCCTTATCTGCTGTGACCTGGTGGAAAAGGATGAGGGAGCCGAGAATCAGGAATAGGGCTTTGAAGACTCTATGCACCAAGCAACACAAAGGGATCACGGGGCGTTATTCAGCCCTTGTGATCCCTTTATGCGTGTGGTTTTTGATCCTGGTGACCGCAGGATGCCAGTCAATGGAACAGGATACCCGACTCATGGACCAGGGAGATCAGGCCATGAGTCAGGGAAGATTTCAGGACGCAGAAACAGCGTACCAGGAGTATCTCCACCGCTATCCTCGCGGAAAGGAACGCTGGAAGGCATGGCAACGGTTGGTGACCATCAGCCGGGACATGCGTAACAATATGGTTCAGGCAGACAAGCTTTTAACGACCATGTTCCAGGAATTCAGCTCAGATCCCGATCGAGCCGTGCAGCTTCTCATCCAGCAGGCCAAAGTGAACATGGCCCTTGGTGACCCGGAAGCCGCCCTGGCAAACCTTGAAAAGGGAAATTTTCTGAAGCAGATGTCCTCCACCCAGCGATGGAACCTCCTCATGGCCCAGGCCCAAACAGCCTTTAAGGCCCACCGATTCCCGCAGGCACATGGCTTTCTCGTCGAGGCCCTTCCGCTAGCTCCGGATCAAAAAACCCGCGCCCAGGCGGTCCACCTGGACGGCCAGGCTCTCATCCATCAGGGTGCATACACAGAGGCGGAACAACTTCTTTCGGGGGAATTCGCGGACATGACAGCAGGACCCATGCGCGCGAGAATCGGCCTGGCCCTTGTCGACATAGCCGAACAACAGGGCCGAAACAGCGATGGGCTCCAATTGCTCCAACAGATCAAAACCGAATACCCCAATCCCCGGGCCCTGGAGATACGGGAAAAGATTCTTCAGGAAAAAATCAGCAAAAAAGGGTAACTCTTCAGGTCATAAGCCAGCTGATAAACCTGTCTGAAATGCCGAGTCACATGGAATTGTACCCGTCAATACATCTCGGAAAGTTTACATTTCGCCCTTCTCTCCCGCATCCCTGCGAGTTCTCTCTCCTCTCCCCGTAACCAGCCAATCCACGGAAAATCCGGTCTCGAGACCTATGGCGATCATCCAGTCCGCAGGGATCTTCTGATTCTTGAGGGCGTTGGATATGGAGGTCGGGCTGACATGCAGAAACGCGGCAAGATCCTTGTTCGTGGAAGTACCCGTTGCCTTCTTGAGCCGCTCGAGAACCCTGGCCGCTCCTCGAAGGTCTCCGATATGTGAGATATCACGAACAACCACATAGATCCTGCCCTCGGGAAAATAGGCATCACTGTATACCCCCCGAACCTCCATGAGGCCGTACTCACGGGATGTCCGCCTGACCCGGAACTCGCCCTGATGGGGTGTCTTGGTCTGCACGATCCGGCGGATGAATCCCTGTGCCCGTTCCAGATCCTGGGGATGGATGATCTCGAAAACGATCTTCAGATCCAGATGCCGATAGCGATCACTCTCCACGGGTGCGGCTCCGGGCCGGAGCACCCGTCCGCGCCTGCGGATGATCCGGCACTGGGTATCCAGAACAAAGACAGCCTCCTCGGGCGAGCCGATTTGATCCAGAAATGTGTTTTCCTTGGCCACCTGTGGGGAAATATCCTGGTAGATTCCCAACAGGCCGATGACCTCCTTGTGGGTGTCGTCGAAAATGGGCGTATGAATGGCCCGGTACCAGACCCCGGCATCCTGGAAATGGGAAAGCATGGGAATGATGATCTCACGACGCTGCTCGAAAACCGTTGTGGCCGTCTGGATGATCGAACGGGCCCGAAAGTCGGGCATGAAGTCGTACACGGTCCGGCCGATGAGTTCTTCCATCGTCTGCACCCCCAGAAAATTGCAATATCCCTCGTTGGCGCAGACAATGGAATGATCCTGTCCCGCAACCCAGGCGATATCGGGCAGGGCATCGATGATCTTGCTGAAATCATGGATCAGCTTGCGGGTATAGGTCACGTCGCGCTGGACAAAAAAACCGGCGATAACGGCTTGCTCTTCCCTGCCCACGATGTGCGCGTTAAACTTGAAGGTTCGAGGGGCTCCGTCCTTGCAGCGCAGTGTGACCCGGTCGCCCCGGATCTCACCCCGGCTCTTGAGCGTACGCAGAATGCGCTGCTTATCACCAGGGGTGAAATAGAAATCCGCTGTGTTCAGGGACATGACCTCTCCACGGGTGTACCCGCACATGGCGCAGATGCCCGGATGAATATCCAGGATCTCCCCGTCCATGCCGATGAGATAGTTCATCTCCTCCTTGTACTCGAGATGCTCCCCCAGGGCCTGATCCAGCCTGCCCAGAGCCAGTGCGAACTCTTCCCGGCCCTGCTGTGCATACACCTCCTGAAGCCGCCAGTGCATAACGGTCTGGCGGGACTTTGCCCTCTTCGGCCCCTTGCACTTCAAACGATAGTCACCCGGATGCGTATCGCTGAAAAGCCGCTCGACCACGTCACGGGCCTTGGCCACCTCCCCGGGATCAAAAAAGGCATAGATGGATGCCCCCACCCCCTGTTCGGGTTGAACCCCGTACAAGGCGCTCAGGGAGGCATTGATATACAAAACCGTACCCTGCCGGTCGAAAATAAGCCCGCAATCACTGCTCCGGGACAGGGCCTCCGTATAAAAGGTAAATCCGTTCATGGGGGTCTCTGAAGAAATTTGAGAAATTTAAGAAATTTAAGAAATTTAAGAGATTTGAGAAATTTAAGAGATTTAAGAGATTTGAGAAATTTGAGAGATTTGAGAGAGTTGAGAGAGTTGAGAGAGTTGAGAAGGTTGAAAGACCTGGGAAATTGCAGCAAATTGGAAGATCATGGGCTGCCTCGCCCCCACGCCCGGGAAAGTCTCTGACCTTCACGATGACAGTCTTTGCTGTTTCTTTTCTGTGCACTGCGCACTTTTTTTCTTATTTCACCATCCGTGAAAGAATCAAGTGATTATTCATCAAAAATGAAATTTTTGATCAGAAAAACTCATTGATCTTGTATTTTTTTGTAATACTGGCTCCTTTTGTTTTTTTGCATACATCCACAAGGAGCTCATAATGATTCGCACATGGAAACTATGGTTGATCCTGTTTTTTCTCATCCTGGGCATTCCCGGGCTGGCCGGGGCTGCGGGGTACGGTATTTATGAATGGGGTGCCCGGGGCCAGTCCCTTGGCGGGGCCATGACCGCACGGGGGGAAGATCCCTCCACTGTAGTCTACAACCCGGCGGCCATGACCCAGCTTCCCGGGACCCATGTCAGCGCGGGCATGACCTTCATCCAGCCTTCGGGCACGGTCGAGCCTGACGACAGCTCCCTGCACGGAGGTGGAAGCGAGGACAACACCTGGATCATCCCCAATGCCTATCTGACCACCCAGCTGGGAGAACGGTACTGGTTCGGCATGGGATTGTACTCACGGACCGGACTGGGCACGGAATACGATGACGATGAAAACTGGTTCGGCCGATACAATTCCATGTATGCGGGCATCAAACAGATCTCCCTGACCCCGAACCTGGCCATCAAACTGACCGACTCCCTGTCCATGGGCGTAGGGCTGGAAGTGGCCTATATCGAGGTGAATCTTCAGGGCATGGTTGATGCAGGCAACCCGACCGATCCGGGGACTGGCACATCTGGACAATACGATGTCAAACAGAAACTGACCGGCGGAGACCCCGGGTACGGCTTCAACCTCGCTTTGCACTATAAACCTGTAGACTGGTTGTCCTTCGGGGCGTCCTATCGCAGCAAGATCGAGGTGACAATGAAGGGTGATGCAGATTTCGATTGTATTGGAAACAATGCTGCGGCAACGATCGCCGGAATCCGTGCCTCCAACCCTTTACTGGCAGACACGCTCAAGGACACCACGTTCACCGCCACCGAGCCCCTGCCGGCCATGCTCTCGCTTGGCGTCATGGTCAAGCCGATGGACAGATTGAGCGTATCCTTCGACCTCCTGCGTACCTATTGGAGTGCCTATAATGAACTGAAAATCGAATACGACGATCCGGTCATCTTTGGAAAAGATGAAGTCACCAAAGAAAAAAACTGGAAAGACGTGAACCGTTACCAGGTCGGTATCGAATACGCACTGTACGACTGTACGACTGGATGGATCTGCGCCTTGGATATGTGTACGACGAATCCCCGGTGGATCCGGACCATGCCGAATACCAGATTCCCTCCAATGACCGTCAGATCTACAGCATCGGCTCGGGCTTCCATTGGGACGCCTGGACCATTGATGTGGCCTACAGCTATCTGACGGTCAAGGACCGGAATTTCAAGGACAGTAATGAAACAGGTGTCGAAAAAGCCAGCACCTTTGAAGACGGCCAGTCCCATATCGTTGCCCTCAACCTGGGATACAGTTTCTAACCGTCCGCCTGTCGCATTCGCCTGCACGACCGCCGGGATCTTCGTGATCCCGGCGGTCTTTTTTTGCCTTTCCCGGGAACGCCGAGCGTCTGCTCGGCAACGCGCTTTCGATATGGCAACAGACATACCGAATATCTGGCAGATAGACGATGCGAGCATAACCCCTTCACGTGTTGCCCAAAATGCCGAGCAGACGCTCGGCGTTCCCAGGAGAAAACCAAATGCGGATATTTGCACGATATTCACCACTTCGCCCCCCCGTCTCCGGTCCCCTCAAAAAAAATTCCTTGCTTGGCGCAGAAGTTATTTTTAGACTATAAAATTATGTTGTATCCAAAGGGACCTTCCTTGCGGTAAAAAAAGCCGAATACGGCGGGGTGCGCAGATCAATGCAATGGAATCACAAGGACTTGCTCGACATAGACCAGCTGAGCCGGGAGGAGATCGGATACATCTTCGAGGTCGCCGACCGGTTTGTGGAGGTGAACAAGCGACCGGTCAAAAAGGTACCGGTCCTCAAGGGCAAATCGGTTGTCCTTTTTTTTGCCGAACCCTCCACCCGCACCAAAACCTCCTTTGATGTCGCAGGCAAACGTCTTTCTGCCGACACCTTTTCCCTGACCAAGACCGGCAGTTCCCTGCAAAAAGGCGAAACCCTCAAGGACACCGCCCTGACCCTGCAGGCCATGGCTCCGGACGCTATCGTTCTTCGTCATTGGTCCAGTGGAGCGGCCTCCTTTCTGGCCGAGCGGCTTGACTGTTCCATCATCAATGCAGGTGACGGCCGGCATGCCCATCCCACCCAGGCCCTGTTGGACGGATTCACTCTCCGGTCTATCTGGGGAAACGATTTCAACGGAAAAACCGTACTCATCCTCGGGGACATTGCCCACAGCCGGGTGGCCCGGTCAGACATCCGGCTTCTGACCCTGCTCGGGGCCAGGGTACGACTCTGCGCACCGCGCACCCTGCTCCCCAGCGGCGTTCGCTCCTGGCCGGTGAGGATCTTCGACGATCTGACCGCTGCCTGCACCGATGTAGATGCGATCATCTGCCTGCGGTTGCAGCTTGAACGCCAGAAGGCGGGCCTGCTTCCCGGTCTGCGCGAATATGCCATGAACTATGGTCTGGGTTTTTCCCACCTGGAAAAGGCCTCGCCAAACGTACACATCATGCACCCCGGACCCATCAACCGCGGGATCGAAATTGCCTCAAACCTGGCCGACGCCCACAACAGTCTCATCCTGAATCAGGTCAGCTCGGGCGTTGCCGTACGCATGGCCCTTCTGTACCTGTATCTGACACGGGAAACCTCAGAATAGGTCAGGCTGCACACAGAACGTGCATACTTTCAGATCCAACCCGTTTTTCTCCGCGCCTCTGGGTCTCTGCGCGAAACAAAGGTAACCTCATGTCCGCACCCCAACAGATCATCCGCAATGTCATCTGGCAGGATCAACCCATGGACCTTCTGGTCGACCAGGGAACCATTCAGGGATTGCTCCCGGTGGACCAGGGCAGGGAAATCACCCCCCTTGCCCATGAAACAGACGGCCGGGGAGCCTGGCTTTTCCCAAGCCTCATCGATGCCCACGTCCATCTTCGTGAACCGGGTCAGGAATACAAGGAGACCATTGAGACCGGGCTGGATGCTGCATTGGGCGGCGGATTTAGTCAGGTCATGTGCATGGCCAACACCGACCCGGTCAACGACAATGCCCAGATCACGGAATTCATCCTGGACACAGCTGCAAGGACCCATCCAAACGGTCCCCGGGTCTGTCCGGTTGGTGCGTTGACCAAAGCGCTTGCAGGCAAGGAACTCGCCCCGCTGGCCGAGCTGGCCAAGGCCGGATGCGTGGCCTTTTCCAATGACGGGATACCCATGGCAGATAACGATCTTTTCCGCAGGGCCATGGAATACGCCGCCGATCTCGGACTCAAGGTTATCGATCACTGCGAAGATCCGACCCTGTCCGGGCATGGGGTGATGAACGAGGGCCTACTGTCCGGCCGCCTGGGCCTCAAAGGAAGCCCCTGGGTGGCCGAATCCCTGCAGGTGGCCCGGGACATTCTTCTTTCAGAATATTTGAACATCCCCGTGCACATCGCCCATGTCAGCTGCAAGGAATCCGTGGAGCTGATCCTCATGGCCAAGGAAAAGAAACTTCCGGTAACCGCGGAAACCTGTGCCCATTATCTGCTCTGGGATGAGAGCCTGGTCGAAGGATACAATACCCTGGCCAAGGTCCATCCGCCGTTACGTACAGCGGAAGATGTCCTGGCCCTGCGCCGGGCCGTCAAGGAAGGGATCATCGATATTCTGGTCACGGATCACGCCCCGCATGCGGATTTTGAAAAGGAAACAACCATGGACGAGGCCCCCAACGGGATCTCGGGACTGGATACGGCCCTGTGCCTGTATGTCTCCCTGGTCCGGGAGGGGGTGCTCACCCATGAGGATCTCATCACCCGATGCGCCGTGAGGCCTGCAGATATCTTCCATCTCGAGGTGAACCGCTTCGCCCCTGGAGACCGGGCCGATTTCGTGCTCTTCGACCCCCACCATGAGTGGACTGTCCAGCCCGCGACCCTGTTTTCCAAGGGCAAAAACACCCCTTGCATGGGCACGACTCTTCTGGGTAAAGTCACACAACACTATCTTGAAGGGGATCTCGCTTACACCCTTCACCGCTGAAAACGAAATATTGGATTTATGAATTTTAGAAATTTAAGAAATTTTAGAGAGTTGAGAGAGTAAGAATCCTGACACTCACTCTTTGTGTTTCCTGCTTCTCTTGCATTGCCCAAATTCAGAGCCTTCAATCGTATACAACCTAGCTGAATACTGACGAAAACACTTCCATTCAGTTATCCCTGCGCGAACATGCTTTCAGCCCATCGGACAAGGAGATATCTCGATGCAGCCTATCAAAGACGCGGCTTCCATCTGTAAAACAATCATGAGAAACGGGTTTGATGCCTACATCATCAACCTGCCTCTGCAAAAAAAAGTTATGGATATCAGTGGTGAACAGGAAATCGATATCTGCACAGACATGGAGTTCGACAACCTGAGCATGCTCTTTCCGGACATCCGCAAGGCTGATGATGCGATCCGCAAAGCAGTGCTCACCCAGGGAGGGGTCGCTTTTTCCTTTTATCAGGGAGATGTGGGCAAAGGCTCGTACATTGATGCCAGCGTGACCAAGCTGACTCCCAGGCTGCTCAAGATCATGGAAAACCAGGGTGGACTTCCTCTGGATGTTGCCTGCCCCACCATTCCCCAGCCCAAAGATGTCTACGACGGGTTCGAGGATTTTTCCTCGGGCGAGATAAAACTCATAGGCATTCCCGACGAAACCCTGAAAAGGGACTATCTTCTGGCCGTCCGTGCCCTGCGTTTTTCCGCCAACTACAACCTGCCCATCGAGACGAACACCTGGCTCTGCCTGCTGCGGTCGGCCCGGAGGGTGGCCGATTATGTCCGCCTGGCCGATATCATGGACGAATGGCGCAAGGTCGAAGCGGAAAATATGTACAAGTTCGTCACCTATCTCTTTGAAACCATGATCATCCACGGGATCATTCCCGAACTCCTGCCCCTGACCCGTATCTATGTGCCCACTGAAAACGGGGAGGAAAAGGAAAGCCTCTGGGATCACATGATCGCCACCATGCGCCATTACCCCGAAGAACTTCCCTTTGACTGGTACGGAACCCTGACCTGCATGTTTCTGGACATCGGCAAGGTTTTTACCGGAGAATCCTTTGAAGGGAACCTGATTTTCTATCAGCACCATCAGGTCGGGGCCAAGGTGACCCGAAAGATTCTCCGCCGCCTTGGATTCGAGCCCGAAGACATCGATCTGATCTGCCATCTGGTCAAACACCACATGCGCTTTCATTTCATGCTCAATGACAAGGGCATCCGCCGGTTCAAGGGGCTGGATGAATACCCCCGACTCATCGAACTGGCCCGGGCCGAGGTCAAGGCGAGCAAGGGTACCTATACGGAATTCAATCACAATATGAAGATGCTCGACCGGGCCGATATCGACGAAGATATGCTCGAACCCCTGCTCAACGGGCAGAAGATCATGGAGCTGGCCGGGATCCATCCCGGACCCATGGTCGGACTGATCCGTGACGCCCTGCTCCAGGCCCAGATCGCCGGAGATGTGAGCACCGTGGAAGAGGCCAAGCAATTCGTTGTGGACTACAAGGAAAAGGAGAAGATCCAATAGCCAATATCCTGGATCTCACCCTTACGGAACTCGAGGACTGGCTGACCCACGCGGGTGAACCAAGGTTCCGGGCATCCCAGGTATGGGCCTGGTTGTGGCGGCACGGATGCCGTGATTTTTCCGCCATGACCAACGTGGCCAAATCCCTGCGCGAACGCCTTGCCGCCCATTGGAGCATTGACTGGCCAAGGGTGCATTCCCTGCAGGAAAGCAGGGATGACACGGTCAAATTCCTGCTCGAATATGATGACGGCGCCCTTGTTGAAACCGTGCTCATTCCGGAAAAGGACCGCTACACCCAATGTCTGTCCACCCAGGTGGGCTGCGCCATGGGATGCACCTTTTGCAGTACCGGAAAAATGGGTTTTCTGCGCAACATGACCGGCGGGGAAATCGCCATGCAGGTCCTTGTGGCCCGGGAATTCCTGCGTGAACGGGACAAGGGAGACCGGCTGACCAATCTGGTCTTTATGGGCATGGGCGAGCCGCTCATGAACTGGCCCGAGGTCAGGCGGTCCATGGAGATCCTGCACAGCGAACACGGACTCAATTTTTCCCGGCGCAAGATCACCCTGTCCACCTGCGGAATCAAAAAGGGGCTTTTGGAATTCTCACAGCTCGGACTGGCCCTTCCGGCCATCTCCCTGCATGCCCCGACCCAACAACTTCGCGAACAGATCATGCCCGGGGCGGCCAAACTTCCGTTGAACGAGCTTATGTGCATTTTGGAAAGCTATCCCCTGCAGCCCAGGGAACGGGTGACCATCGAGTACATTCTCCTCGGCGGGGTCAACGATTCCAAGGAGCATGCCCTCCAGCTTGTCAAACTCCTGTCACGACTCAAGTGTAAGGTGAATCTGATCGCCTTCAATCCCGGCCCGGGCATCCCGTACAAAAGTCCGACCAGAGAGGCCGTGCTCGCCTTTGAGAAGGTTCTCTGGGACAAGGGCATGACCTGCATTCTGCGCAAAAGTAAGGGACAGGATATTGCTGCAGCCTGCGGCCAGCTGCGGGCCCAGGTGGAGTCCTGAACCAACGCACATCACCGGCAAACCTGCTCCTGCAGGCCTGTATATAGTTTGCGGCCCGTTTTCCCGGGCCGTACTCTTTGAAAACCTCAACCCCAAGCGGAGTGAACAAGCGTGTTGCAACCTGATTTCAAGAAAGGAAACGGACTGGTCCCGGCCATTGCCCAGGATGTAAAGACGGGCAGGGTGCTCATGATGGCCTACATGGATAAAGAGGCATGGGAACAAACCCTGGCAACGGGTGACGCCCATTACCACAGCCGCAGCCGGAACAAACTGTGGCATAAAGGTGAGTCCTCGGGTCATGTGCAAAAGGTCCATGCCGTGCGTCTGGATTGCGATCAGGACACCGTGCTTCTGCTCGTGGAACAGATCGGCGGGGCAGCCTGCCATCTGGGGTATGAAAGCTGTTTTTTCGAGGAACTCACGGATCTCACCGGCGGTTCGTGGAAAAAATGTTGTGACAAAGTATTCGATCCCAAGGAGGTCTACAAATAAATGGCTGAAGAAACAAAGAACATCCTCAAACTCGGAGTCCCCAAGGGGTCCCTGGAAGACGCGACCAAAAAACTCTTTGCCAAGGCAGGATGGAAGCTGACCTCCCACCACCGCAATTATTTTCCGGACATCAATGACAAAAACATCAAATGCAGCCTGTGTCGGGCCCAGGAAATGGCCAGATACGTTGCCTCGGGTGTCCTGGATGTCGGTCTGACCGGCAAGGACTGGATTTTGGAAAATGACGCCGACGTGGTCGTTGTCTCCGATCTGGTCTATTCCAAGGTCAGTGCCAATCCGGCCCGCTGGGTTCTGGCCGTTGCCGGCGATTCCCCGTTCAGACGTCCCGAAGACCTGGCCGGAAAAAAAATCGCCACGGAATTTGTCTCCTACACCAAAAAATATTTTGAAACCGCCGGTATCCCGGTGACAGTCGACTATTCCTGGGGGGCCACCGAGGCCAAGGTGGTCGAGGGACTGGCCGACGCCATTGTCGAGATCACGGAAACAGGCACAACCATCAAGGCCCACGGGCTTCGGATCATCGCGGAGATCCTGCAGACCAACACCCAGCTCATCGCCAACAAGGAGGCCTGGGAGGATCCCTGGAAACGGGCCAAGATCGAAAACATGAACACCCTGCTCCAGGGTGCCCTGCGCGCGGAAAAGCTTGTCGCTCTGAAAATGAACGCCCCGGCCGGAAGCATGGACGCGATCATGGATATTCTTCCGAGCATGACCTCGCCAACCATGGCCCACCTGTACAATTCCGATTGGCTCTCCATCGAGGTCGTCGTGGATGTGAGCGATGTCCGCGACCTCATCCCCCGTCTTCAGGAGGCCGGAGCCGAGGCGATCATCGAATATGCGCTGAACAAGGTTGTATAGGGAAAGTTCGCAGTGCACAGGATGCAGTGCGCAGTTCAAAGTAAAATGCGCTCTGTATCCTTTCATCTGCTATCTGTCTTCTATCCCGTAGGGGCGATTCACGAATCGCCCGTTTGACAGAGCCCAGGGAGGCGAGGGAAAACATTCTCTTGTGTATGCAAGAATTTTAATAAAACATTACACAACCATTGCGCAATGTTCTTCCCCTTCATTACAAAGGGCGATTCGTGAATCGCCCCTACGATAAAAAAATTTCATATGGCGTTCATTGTGTTTTGCGGCATGCGTGGTTGGTGCCGCAAAACACAATCCGATCATAACTCAGGATGGGACCGACCATGCACACCATTTCCTGGCACCACTTTTCACGCCCCTCCGGCTCCACCCACGCATGCGTGACTCTCCCAACATCCTGTATCCTTTATCGTATATTATTCTCCTTCATCCTTTTTCTCCTCCCCGCCTGCTCGCACAACCCCGATCCCGGATCTATGGACCAGCCCCGGATGAGTTCCGAGGAGATCTCCATTCAGCTCGATCTGGCCGAGAGTTATATCCGGGGAGGCAAAAACCGTTCGGCCCTGGAAAAACTCCTCCTGGTCAAAAAGGATTCCGAAAACAACTCCCGTGTGTTCTTTGATCTCGGCCATGTGTACAGTCTGATGGGAGAGTTTCCAAAGGCCCGGGAAAGCTTTGAACGGGCCGTCCATCTTGAACCCCGGCTGGGCGATGCATGGAATTACCTCGGACAGGTCTATGTGGCCCTGGACAACGATACAGCAGCCCAAAAGGCCTACACCAAGGCCCTCGACATCCCCAATTATCTGCGCAAAGAATATCCGGCCTACAATATGGCCGATCTCTACGCCAGGCAGGGCAACATGGCCCAGGCTGAAACATATGCCCGCATGGCTGTGGACAAGAATTGGCGGTATATCCCGGCCTATCTGCTCCTGGGAAAAATCCTCGTCGATCAGGATCGCGTCGGGGATGCCCAGAAATGGCTCGAACAGGGCGCGGAATCCGACCTGGAAAATACGTCCATCATGCTTGCCCTGGGCGAAAATCTGATCCGCCTGGAACGCCTTAACGAGGCCCGCCAATGGTTCAAGCGGGTCATAGAAACAGCACCCTCTTCCGATGATGCCATCATGGCCAACAATTACCTGGAATCCATCCGCTGATTTTGGGAACTCCCCGCGCATCCTGGGCATCAATCCCTGGGTCTACGATTTCGCGGCCTACAATCTGTGGTCCAGACCCGTAGGGCTTTTGACCTGTCTGGAAATGTTCCGGCAGGCAGGTGCTTCCATCGGTCTGCTCGACTGCATGGACCCTACCTGGGAGGGTGTATCATGGCCCAAACAGAACCGGTTCGGCCGGGGCCATTATCCCAAACAACCTCTCCCCAAACCCCATGCGCTGCGGACCATTCCCCGCATCTACAGCCGGTACGGCCTGCCCCTTGATTGGGTAAAAAGTGCCCTGGAACACCTGTCCCCCAGGCCCGACGGTGTGTTGATCACCTCGGTGATGACCTATTGGTACCCGGGCGTGACAGCCATGATCCACCTTGTCCGCCAGATTCTGCCCAAAGTCCCGATCATTCTCGGAGGAACCTATGCATCCCTGTGCCCGGATCATGCGCAGGGCCAGGAGGCCGATCTTCTGATCCAGGGCCCCTTGGAACAAAAAGACAATTGGGACGCAGTCTGGAATCAGCTCGGGTGTTCCCCTGTACCCCTTCCTGACGACGCAGGCATGACCCCGGCCCTGGATCTCTATTCCCGCCCCTTGTTCGCCCCCATTCTCGGTTCACGAGGATGTCCCTTTCATTGCGAATATTGCGCAAGCAACCAGCTCTATCCCAGATTCAATCAGGGACGATTCGAGTCCATCAAAGCAAATGTTGCCGATCAGATCGGACGCGGGGTCCGGGATTTCGCCTTTTACGACGATGCCCTCCTGGTCCAGCCCGACACCTGGCTCTGGCCGCTGCTCGACTGGCTGGAGAGCCTGGACACGGACATCCGTCTGCACACCCCCAACGCCATGCATATCCGCTACCTGACCCCGGATGTCTGCGCCCGATTCAAACGGGCCGGCATGACCACCATCCGCCTGGGTCTGGAAACCGCGGATTTCAGCCACCGCCATGACGCCAAACTGACCAGCGAACAATGGGAATACGGCATCCGCACCCTGGTGGAGGCCGGGTTCGAACACAAAGACATGGCCTGCTACATCCTCTTCGGCCTGCCCGACCAGGACGAGAACGAGGTCATGGCCACCATCGACCAGGTCAAAAAATGGGGCCTACGCCCGGAACTGGCCCACTACACCCCCATCCCCAAAAGCCGACTCTTTGACCGAGCCTGTGAAGTCTCCCCCTTTCCTCTGGCCACGGAACCCCTCACCCAGAACAACTCCATCTGGCCCTGCGTTCCCGGGGGATTCTCCTGGGAAAAGGTCACCTGGTGGAAAAAGTTGACCGGATGAGGAAATTGAATACGTTGGAATCACGAGCAGAAAATTGTTCAAGCGGCAAGTGAGCAGACCTAAGTCTCTCTAACCTGGAGAACCTTCCCTGATGAACGGAACACAACGAGCAAACATACATCCCGGCCAAACGGTCAATATCGTCCTCAAAAAGGACCAGAAAACCGGTGTCCTGACTCAGGGGATCGTCAAAGACATCCTGACAAAATCCCCAACCCATCCCCATGGCATCAAGGTCCGTTTGACGAGCGGCGATGTGGGCAGGGTCAAGGAGATCTGCTCATGAAGCTCTATATCGACGGCGACGCCTTCCCCAACCTGCTCAAGCCGATCATGGTCCGGGCCATACAGCGGCTCGAGCTGCAGACCTTCGTGGTGGCCAACAAACGCATCTACCTTGGGGAATCGATATATATCAAGGATATCATAGTCGGTGCCGGGCCGGACGAAGCCGACAACCGCATCGTGGAGCTGGTCGAGGAAGGGGATCTGGTCATCACGGCAGACATTCCCCTGGCGGATCACGTGATCACGAAACAAGCCCACGCCATAGACCACCGGGGAGGAATCTTTACCAGAGAAAACATCAAGCAGTACCTGACCATGCGCAATTTCATGCAGGAAATCCGTGACTGCGGGGAGCAGACCAGGGGACCGGCACCCATGAACAAAAAGGATGCCCATGAATTTGCCAACAGCCTGGATCGATTTTTGAGCAAACACATGCGGTGCTGATACGAGACCTTCTCCATGGCCCCCTGGTTTTCAGGAACAAAACCGATGTGGTCTTTGACGAAATATGCCTGTATACTAACGCCATCACCGAGACCCGGCATCCGTTAAGGATGAGGAACGCAACTCCGGTCTCGCTGAGTAAGACAATAGACTCCATACAATTTTTCAGTACGCACACCTCATCCGCGAAGGTGACCCATGAGCAAGCAATCCACCTTGGTGGTCGTCCTGACCATCAGCTTTCTCGTTGTCGGCAATCTCATCGGCGTAGGCATCCTGGCCCTTCCCATCAACACGGGGCTTGCAGGACTCGGACCGGCCATGATCGGAATGATCGTACTCGGGGGGGCCATGTTTTTTTCCGCCCTTGTCCTGGGTAAGGAGGCTGTGGCAAGCAAAAAAGAAAATTTCAACCTCCCCAGCCTGTACCAGCAGTATCTGGGCGCGGCCGGGAAATGGGTGGCCATCTTCGCGAACATGCTCATCCTCTACGGGCTCCTGGTTGCCTATCTGACCGGCGGGGCGGCCATCCTGGCCAATCTCTTCCACATCCCGACCGAGTACAACTGGCTGCTCACCCTGATCTTTTTCACCATCATCACCTGGGTGGCCCTGATGAACACGGGGCTGATCCTCAAATACAATACCTTGATCATGCTCTGCCTGCTCGTGTTCTTCTTCCTCATGGTCTTTATGGGCGAAACCCGGGTACAGGTGAGTCATTACACCTTTGCAGACTGGAAATTTCTGCCGGCAACCGCACCGATCATTGTCACCGCCTTCCATTTCCACAATATCATCCCGACCATCAGCACGAGTCTCAATTGGAACTTTTCGCTGCTCTGGAAAACCATGCTCCTTGGCATGATCATGGGCTTCGTGATGAACGCATTGTGGATACAGACCGCCCTGGGAGTCCTGCCGCTGGATGATTCCGCCAACAGTCTGCTCGCCTCCTTCCAGAATAATCTTCCGGCAACCGTACCCATGGCCAAGATACTGGGCACCCCGCTTTTCATGATCGCATCCCTGATTTTTTCCCTGTTGGCGATAATGACATCTTATCTGGCCAACAGCATGGGGTTGATGGGTTTCGTCCGGGATATGACCGAGAATCAGCTCGGGATCACAAACCGCATGGTTGTGATTCTGCTGACGTTTATTCCGCCCCTGGCCATTGCCCTGATCTGGCCCGAGGTCTTTCTCCAGGCCCTGAACATTGTCGGCGGGGTGGGAATCGTCATCCTCTTCGGCATCCTTCCGAGCATTATTTTCCTCAAGAAAAGCACGACATCCGGAAAAAAGATCCTCGGAGTGATCATGCTCCTCCTGTTCCTGGGCTGCCTTGCCTGTGAAATCGGTCAGGAAATCGGCATAATGCGCATACGACCGGAAATGGAGCATTGGGCACCCCAGATCCACCATCTGAAACATGGATAATAGTCGAGCCCCCCTTCAATATCACATTGATCCCTTATATGAACGGGATGATCTATCGGGATCGCAAAACATCATTTCTTCAGCGAGGTATTCATGACCTTTACTTCACTCGAGCAACTCCCTCTTTCCGAATCACAATGGCGAACCAGACGACTCCAGAATCTTCTTGCCAAACATCTCCCCGAGGCATCGGGCATGCTGGTTTTTGCCCGGCTGAGCATCTATTACCTGACCGGATCATGGATCAATGGACTGGTCTGGGTGCCCAGAGAAGGTGAGCCCATTCTCCTGTGCCGCAAAGGGATCGAACGGGCCAGACTGGACTCTCCCTTGACAACCATTGGAGAATACCGCTCCTTTGCCCAGCTTGGGGACATCTTTCGGGATTTCAATGCCCCTCTGGGAGCAACCATAGCCGTGGACATGGCCGGAATGCCCTGGTCGCTGGGCCGGTCCCTTCAAAAACATCTCAAGGATACAACCCTTGTTCCCGGAGATGCTCTTCTGGCCAGGGCCCGGGCGGTCAAGACCGAATGGGAACTGACCAAGATGCGTAAGGCCGGACAACTGCACGACCACTGCCTCTGCCGTGTCCTGCCTGAACAGATCCATCCAGGGATGAATGAGCGGGAAATCAGCCTGAAAATATGGGAGATCTTTCTGGCCCATGGCCATTGCGGAATGATGCGCATGGAACATTTCGGGGAAGAGATCTTTCTCGGTCATGTGGCTGCCGGAGACAGCGCCAACTATCCCAGCGTGTTCAACGGACCTGTGGGCTTACGGGGTGTTCATCCGGTCATTCCGCATATGGGTGATGCAAAAACTCTCTGGCATTCCGACCATCCCCTGACCCTGGACTGCGGCTTCTGCCTGGACGGCTACCATTCGGACAAGACCCAGGTGTACTGGTCCGCTGACGCAGCCATCCCGGACGCTGCCCGCAGGGCCCAGGATTTCTGTCTGGAAATCCAGACCTGGATCGCAGAACGACTGCGTCCCGGGGCCATTCCCAGCGAACTCTTCAAAAAGTGCTGGAAACGTGCGGAAGATAAAGGACACAAGGAAGGATTCATGGGGCTTGGCGAGAACAAAGTCCGCTTTCTCGGTCACGGCATTGGTCTGGCCATTGACGAATACCCGGTCATTGCCTGGCGTTTCGACGAGCCCCTTGAACAAGGCATGACCATGGCCCTGGAGCCCAAGATCGGCATCAAGGGGCTGGGTATGGTCGGCGTCGAAAACACCTTTGAAGTTACTCCGGACGGTGGGAAATGTCTCTGCGGGGAAGTCTTCGATCCCATCCTGATCGAACCTCGGTAGAAAAAAAATATTTTTTTCAAAAATCAAAAATACTCCTTGACTTGTCCACCATTCTCATGGATTAGAGACCTTGCAGCAAACGATCACCACGGTGGTGGTCGGGTTTCGTTACAGAAGGAAAGCTCCATTTTTCATTGTGGCTCCACCTGATGTTAGAAACAGATGCACCCAGTACAATTTTTTTACAAGGAGTATTCACAATGGCAGATGGAACAGTAAAATGGTTTAACGACAGCAAGGGTTTCGGCTTCATCGAGCAGGACGGTGGTCCTGACGTATTTGTTCATTATTCCGCTATCAACAGCGGTGGTTTCAAGTCCCTCAAGGAAGGCGAGAGGGTCAGCTTTGAAATCGAACAGGGTCCCAAGGGTCCCGCAGCCGCAAACGTCACTATCGCTTAACCATCAGTTGATACTGTGACCTCAAAAGGCCCCCTTCACAAGAAGGGGGCCTTTTTTTGTTCATAAGCACGGCACAAACCGACGTACAACCTCCACCCGGAATCCACCGCAATCCACAGGCAGAACCCTCAAAACGGCGGCTCGGTAGCGAACTCCATGATCTCCTTGGTCTTTGGGTGGGTAAATCGGAGATAGCCCGCATGGAGTCTGAGCTGACCCGGTCCTGTCCCGGTTCCATAAAGACGGTCACCGACCAGGGGGCAACCAAGGCCCAGAGGATGGGCACTGTGTACCCGGAGTTGATGGGTCCTTCCGGTAAGCAGAATGAACTCAACCCGGGTATGGCCATCTTCGACTCCCAGCCTGCGCCATTGTGTCAGGGCCCGTTTACCATGAATGGGGTCATAGACCTGATAGGGACGGTTGAACCTGTCCATGCGCAGCGGGAGATCGATCATGCCTTCGGGTTTGGCAACCAACCCGTCCAACAGTCCTATATATTTTTTGTCCACTTCCCGCTGCTGGAATTGAATACAAAGCTCCCTGTTCGCCCGGGCCGTGATTCCCAGAACCATGAGACCGGAGGTATCCATGTCCAGTCGATGAACCGAGGGAAACCTGCGCGACTCCGGGAACATTTCCCTAACCCGATTGACCACACAGTCCTGGTTTTCCGGGCCCCGCCCGGGTACGGAGAGCAGACCGCTCGGCTTGTTGACTACCACGATCTTGCGATCGGCATAGACCACATCCAGGCCCTGGGGAATGTCCATCCGTATCCTCCTTGTGTCTCAAACGAAAAAAGCCCTTATGGATCATTCCATAAGGGCCTTGTAGCCATGGTGCCGAAGGGGAGACTCGAACTCCCACGGGCGTGAACCCACTAGACCCTGAACCTAGCGTGTCTACCAATTCCACCACTTCGGCATCAACGAAGAGGCTTTGTATCCATAACCGTATTCCTTGGCAAGTTTTTTTTGGTCTCTTTTACAAAGTTGGTGGCCAGAAAAAATCTGTACGCATCCAGGCACCCGGAAGGATACGCTCGGCTTGCCCCCGTTCTGGCGGTTTGACTGTCTGAGTAAGCCAGGCATCGTTCATCAGGCCTTGCCTGAGATCTTGCCCCTATGGCTGGTTTTCATTGAGCAACGGCTTGATGGTACGCGGTCGGCGAGAGAGTTTCAAAGCGTCCTAAGGGAAGCAAGCCGGCCATCATATTTCAGGTGCTTGCATGAAAACAGATGTGCCCCGGGTTGCTCCCAATGTTCCCTTGAACCCCGGACCGTTTTGGGATAGGTCCTTTGTTTCATTTTTTGGAGGAGTCGAGGTACTGATGATCATATGTCACCAAGCTGAAGAGATAGCGTCAAAAATTTCCGGGTCCTGTGTGACCATCGGAAATTTCGATGGAGTGCATCTCGGTCACAGGACCCTGCTCGAAAAAACCGTCTCCCAGGCCAAAACTCTCGGTCTTTCCAGCGTGGCCGTAACCTTCGAACCGCACCCGCTGCGCCTGTTCACAGGAAATTCCAACCCGCCGTTGATCACCCTCCTGGACCAGAAACTCGAACTACTGGGCGGGATGGACCTCGATTATACCCTGTGTCTGGAATTCAATCATGAGCTGGCTGCCCTGTCTCCGGAAAATTTTGTGGCCACGTATCTGGTCGAAACGCTCAAGACACGCAAGCTGATCATCGGTTACGACTACGCGTTCGGCAAGGGCAGAGCGGGCAATTATGAGCTTTTGAGCCGATTGGGCCGTGTCTACGGCTTTGAGGTCGAACAACTCGATCCCGTACTCGTGGATGGGGTCATTGTCAGCTCCACACGAATCAGGGACCTGATCGAGTCCGGTCAGGTCTGGGAGGCACGTCCGCTCCTGGGCCGATTCTACCGGGTAGCCGGCAGGGTTATCCACGGCATGAAACGGGGTGGTCCCATGCTTGGATTCCCCACCGCAAACATCCAGCTGACAGACGAACTCTTCCCTAAAACAGGAGTCTACGCTGTTTGGGCCGAAATTCAGAAGACGATTCTGCCCGCTGTTGCCAACATCGGATTCAACCCGACATTCGGCAATGATGTGCTTTCTGTCGAGGTCCACATCATGGATTTCAAGGGCGACCTGTACGATCAGGATATCCTGGTCCATTTTGTCCAACGCCTGCGGTCGGAAAAAAAGTTCTCGGGCCTGGATGAACTCAAGGCCCAGATCGCCAGGGACAAAAAGATTGCTCGAACCATCCTTGCCTCGCCTGAGGCAGTTCCTGCATGATCCTTCCACATCCAACCAACCCGTCATGTCTCTTTTTGTCGTTCTGAAGCCGTTTGCAAAAATCCGCAACGAAGCCGTCCAGGTCTACACCTCCATCACCAACGCCCGCTGGCTTATTCTGGGCGTACTCGTAGGGGTTGTTTCCGGAATAGGGGCTATCCTTTTCTTTGCCTCCATTGAAGGCATCAAATTTCTCCTTCTGCACAAGGCCGCCGGCCTGCACCTGCCCGCTCCTGCGGGCGAGGAAATCTTCGACGCCCTGCACAACCTTGTCTATCGACCCTGGCTCATCCCGGTCTTCACCACTGCGGTGGGGCTGCTTTCGGGTTGGCTGACCTGGAAATATCTCCCGGACACACGGTATAGCGGAACCGACGGGACCGATGCAATGATCAAGAACTTTCATCAGCAATCCGGTCTCATGCGGCCTGCAGTTCCTCTGATCAAGGCAGGGATTGCCGTACTGAACATCGCCACGGGCGGCAGTGCGGGACGTGAAGGGCCCATTTCCCTGCTCGGAGCCGGATGCGGATCCTGGATTGCCCAGAAGATCAATCTCTCGGCCAAGGAACGCAGAATCCTTCTTCTGGCCGGGGCTGCCGGAGGATTGGGTGCCATCTTCAGGGCCCCCCTGGGCGGTGCACTGACTGCGGTCGAGGTCATTTACCGGGAAGATTTCGAGGCCGAGGCCATCCTTCCGGCGGTCATCTCCTCGGTGGTCTCCTATTCCCTGTTCACCCTGGTCTTTGGCACGGAACCCATCTTCGGCATCCCCCATTTCACCTTTACCGATCCCCGGGAACTCCCCTTCTATGCCATTTTAGCCGTGGCCTGTGCTCTTTCGGGGTGGTTCTGGATCAAGACCTTCACCACGGTCAAATACAAGATATTCTGGCCCCTGACCGACAAGCTCGGATTTGTCTGGACCATGGGTATTGCCGGACTGCTCATGGGACTCATGGGCTGGGCCTTTCCGCAGCTTCTCTGCGGCGGGTATGGATGGCTGGAATTGGCCATTCTGGGCAAACTGACCGTGGGAACCATGCTGGCGATCATCGTGGGCAAGGCCATTGCCACATCCATTGTACTGGGGTCAGGGATCAGCGGGGGCATGTTCGCCCCGGCCCTGTTTGCCGGAGGTCTGACCGGCGGGGTGGTCGGAATCACGGCCAACGCGTATTTTCCAGCCATTGTCACCCAGCCCGGAGCCTATGTTCTGGTAGGCATGGCCTCATTCTTTGCCGGGGTGGCCAATGCGCCCATCGGTCCCTTGATCATGGTCTGTGAACTGACCAAGGGATACGGCCTGTTGGCCCCGCTCATGCTTGGTTCGGCCATCTGCATCGTCCTGGCCAGAAATTTTTCCCTGTACGAAAACCAGGTGGACAACAAATTCGAATCCCCGGCCCATATCCAGGATGCAACCATCAATATTCTGGAGGACCTGCAGGTCAGGGATTTCTACAAACCGGGGCTGGTGACCACCCTGGAGGAAGGAACCTCCTTCTGTGCCATCACCGACATTATTGCCAATACCAATGAACTCTATTTTCCCGTGCGCAACCATGAAGATGAAATAACCGGCATCCTTCCGGTCCAGAATCTGCGCAAGGTCCTGTTCGAGGACAGCCTCTCCGACCTGCTGGTGGCCAAGGACGTGGCCGGCAAACCGGTCATCCTCCATCCGGATGATGATTTGTATACCGCACTCATGCAGTTTGTGGATTCAGGCTACGGACAGATCCCGGTGGTCGATAACGATGACCACACACAGATAATGGGACAGCTGGCACGAGAAGACGTGTTTGCGGCCTATGCAAGAACGCTCAGGGAAATCAGGGAAAAGGAATAGAAAAGGGTACAGAAGGGCGCAGTACGCAGGAAAAACGGGGGTAAGGGTTAAGAGACAAACGATGGGAAGATAACCAATCTCTGTATACGTAATTTTTTGTGATGAAAGTATTTTTTTAACTGCGCCCTGCGCACTGTGCACTGCGTACTTATGCGCCCTGCGCATTCAATACTATTATGCCTCGAATACGACTCACTCTCGCCTATGAGGGCACTGATTTTTGCGGATGGCAGATCCAGAAGGGTCAGCCGACCATCCAGGAGTGTCTGGAAAAGCATCTTTCCGTGCTCTGCGCCCAGCCCACCCGGATATTTGGTTCGGGACGAACCGATTCCGGGGTGCATGCCCTGGGACAGGTGGCCCATGTGGACATCCCGGAAACCAGGACCCACATCCCCTGGCAAAAGGCCCTCAACGCCATGCTTCCGCCGTCCATCCGCATTGTAAAGGCCGAAGAGGTGGGGTTTGATTTTCATGCCCGGTATTCCTGCATCTCCAAGACCTATTCCTATACCATGTGGACCCTTTCTGACTATGTCCTGCCACAACGCAGACGCTACGTCTGGAATACCGGCCCCCTGGACTTCAGGGCCATGGACAGGGCGGCTGCCCACCTTGTGGGGGAACACGATTTCACGAGCTTTCAAAATATCGGCACGGATGTCCGGTCCGCCGTACGCCGGGTAACCCGCATCGACCGATCACCGGGCATCACCGGACAGGAACAGATCTGGACCTTTTCGGCCACCGGGTTCCTCAAGCAGATGGTCAGAAACATGGTCGGCCTGATCTACCAGGTCGGCCGGGGCAAAATTTCCCCGGACCAGGCCCGAACCATTCTCCAGGCCAGGGATCGCTCACAGGCTCCGGCAACGGCCCCGGCGCAGGGACTCTGTCTGGAATACGTCGAGTATCCTGAAGATAGCAACTAGTCTGATCATTCCTCCACCAACTCCAGCTCCACCCTGTCTCCGGGTGCAAGCCCCAGTTTTTTGGCCGCATCATCCTCGCGCAGGCAGAGTTCATAGACCCCCTGACTTCCCGCCAAAATCCCTATCCGACCCTGATCCAATTCCCCGTATGTTCCCACCAAAGTCACGACGCGTTCGAGGGGATGCAGAATCATTTTTCCATGTGTCTGCACAATCTGATGCCACTGCTTGATAATGAGCCCGAGCAAACAATTCCCGAATCCATCCACATGCAGAACATGGGTCCGGATCCTTTGATCGTGTCTCTCTGCATCCGCCCAGGGTGAACGCACAAGAGAAAGGGGCGATATTTCATCACCCAGCCTATCCAGGGGCTCGCCGCTTATCACCCGGGCCGCCAGCGGGGCGAAAACATCCCTGCCGTGAAAGGTCCGACTCGCAATACCCGGATCAAGAGAAATCTGAAACGCCCTGACCCCCTGGCCGTCTTCAGGCAGAAGCATCCCGGTCAGACCGTTGTCCGGGGCGATGACGATCCGGTTCGCATAGGTTGTGAGAACGATCCGCCTGTCCGTGCCCACCCTGGGATCGACCACGCAGACAATGACGCTTGTTTCGGGAAAACAGAAATATCCGGACCAGAGAAAAAACCCGGCCTGAACAATGGAAAAAGGCGGCACATGATGGGTGTAGTCGATGATCCGCGCACCAGGAACACGGCTTAAGATGACCGCCTTCATCTGGGCCGCATAGGGATCACGCGTGCCAAAATCCGTGAGCAGAAAGACAGGGGAAGTGTCATGCATATCATCAGTCCGAAAGATAATACTCCACCGTGGAAACGACCCGGATCTTCTTGATATGCGGGTTGTTCCTGTCCCGGGAGGTAATGGAGAACTGCCCCTGGGAGGCCTGCTTGATCTTGCCGAGCCGACTCTTGGAATCCTCGGCAAATTTAAGGGCCACTTCCCGGGCCTTGGTGGTCGCCTCCTTGATCATATCAGGTTTGATCTCATTGAGTTTGGTGAACAGATATTCGGTCTGATATTCGTATCCTCCACCAGTAAACACGATACCCTTTTTGCCCAGTTCCCCGAGTTTGGTCATCAACGATCTGACCAGAGGAACATCGCGGGAGTAGACGGTCACATTCTGCACGGCGGTGTACCGAAACATTGCCTCTCTGGAGTCACTATAACTCTGGGCGGATTTATCCGTGATGGAGGGAGCGGACAGGGAAATATCATCTTGTTTGACTCCCTTGGCCTGGAGAAAATCAGTGATCATGGCCGTACTCGCCTCCAGGGAACCGTAGAGTTCGCCAAGATTGTTGCTCGCCTCGGTAAACTGGATCGGCCAGATAACCACATCGGCCTTGTACTCCTGTTCGGAAAGTCCCTTGACCCTGACGGTACGTTCGAATTCCTTGATCTTCAGTGCTGAATTCCCCAAAAGATACCCCAGACCGAACAACCCGATGATCAGACAGACACCGAGCACCAATGCGCTTCCATGATCCTTTTTTTCCATGCTTTTCTCCTTGGCTCCTTGTAAGGGTCCACCAACTGACAATCAAACGAATCCCTCTGTGTATAACAAAAATATCTCTTTATAACTCTTTCAGTTATAGTATTTTTTCTTTTTTTTCTTGCCTATAGTATCGTGCTTGGGTACGACTTTTCACACTTTGTAAAAAAAATTTCACGGCCAAGGTTCTCTCCTTGGCGGATGTATGCTGCATCCTCAGGCTAAAATATGAAACACCCCCCAAAGATAGGATTGGTCATCGGTTCGGAAGGTCTGAAAGCCCTTGCAGCACTCCCGACCATTGAATTCATGGAATCCCAAGGCCTTTGTCCTGATCTGGTGATCGGATGCGGGGGAGGAGGCCTGATCGCCGCATTTCTCGGAGCTGGTTATTCCATGGCCCAGGTGGAAAAGGCCTTTTGCCGGGTTCAGGAGGCCAGAAATACAACCGGCGCAAACAAACAGGTTCTTTCCGGACTCATGGAGCAGCGCCCGGGAAGCTTCAACATCGGTTCAGGGTTGTATAATCCTTCCAAACAGCAACGGGTCTATGAGCGGATATTCAAGGATCTCCAACTCGAAGACCTGAGCCCCAAGGTCATCGTCCAGACGGTGGATATCCAAACCGGGGAGCCCTTTTGTCTGGAAGAGGGACCCGTGAGTCAGGCCGTGTATGCCACGTCCTCACATTTCCCGCTCATGCCTCCCCTGCGCAGGGGAAACCGATTACTCGTGGATGGATCCTATTGCAGCCCTCTCCCTGTTCTGGAGGCCGTGAATCGGGGGATGAACCTCATCGTGGGCATCTATGTGGAAGACGATATTTCCCCTCTGCCCGGGGGGCTGAGCCGATGCTACATGAACGTGGTCAGCACCTTCCGAAAAAGTCTTTTCAAGGCGCAACAATTCCAGGCCATCGATCTGCACAATTTTGAAATCATGACCATCTACATCCCGGAAAAACAGGTCGTCGGAAATACCTCCATTCCGGAAATCATCCAGTCAGGCAAACAGGCTCTCGAGGGCCACAAAAAGGCCATTCTCAATGCAGCCGCCCAATTCTCCAGCATGGATGGAATGCATTTTACCCTGCATACCACCTGACTCCAAAGCAGGCGGATTCACAAACAGGCTTCATTAAAACACCTACCCTTTTTATCGAGGATACGCCATGAAATCGATCAGTATTGTCTTCGCAGCCCTGACCCTGTTCTGCCTTGTCCTTTCGGCCAATGCGGCAGGACCCATCGAGTGCATCAACAGACAGGTTCGGGTCATCATCGAATCTCCCAACCCTTCCAAATTCAGGGTCCATTCCTGTACAGTCACTCTTGTCAGTTATACGACCAAAAACACTACCAGGACCGTGAACATAAAAAAAACAGGGGATACCTTTGTGGATTTCGTCATCAACGATCCTGTCAGGGAGCACGACTCGTTGACCCTCGATGCCTTTGTCACCCTCGAATGGGTGAATCACCCCCAAAATTCCGTCAACGTTCCTTTTGGAGACACCATGACAACGAACTTTTCTTCAGGATGCGATATCATGGAAATTCGATGGAAATCAAAACATATCAGCTAGATTTTTTTATGTTGTAAACATATACAGACTCGGTCGGGAGGAAAGTGCGGGACAGGGGCTCAAACAGGTTTCAATATTCTCCCGGACCGCGTCCAGACCCTCTCCCTTCCAAAGTCTGGGCCAGATGGTATGTCCATACATGAAATTGGCAGCCAGGTATTGAGAATATTTTTTGAAATATCGAAATCCCATGTCTGGACCAAAATGGATTTCAAGAAGATCCACAAGGGTCAAGGCGGCCTGTCTGAAAAGATCGGGACCTGGCTTGAGCCTCCCTGTCCATTCGGCAAAAATCCACGGCCGGGCAATGGCCATTCTTCCCAGGGCCACGCCGTCACATCCGGTCTGTTCGACCAGGGTCCTGCAATCTTCATGGGTACACACGTTCCCATTACCCAGAACCGGGATGGAAACCGCCTTTTTGACCCGGGCTATATATTCCCATTTGGGGGGACGTGAACGTCTGTCCGGGGCTACCCGAGGATGAAACGTCAGACAATCCGCACCCGCGTCCTCGAACCTTTTGGCCAGATCAACAGCAAAATCGGGATCATCCTTCCACCCGGTCCTGTATTTGATGAACACGGGCAGGGAAACCGCCTTTCTGATTTCACGGACCACAGCCACGGCCAGATCGGGATTTCTGAGCAGGGCCGCCCCGCACCCGTGCTTACATATCCCGGACACGGAACAACCCATATTCACATCCACCCCGAAAAACCCTTCGTGTTCGACCCGCTGTGCCGCCAAGGCCATATCCCGGGGATCTGAACCAAATATCTGACATACCAGGTGGTCCAGTTCTCTGTCTCTCCATCTGAAACAGGGAGAAACACAGGGATTGGCCGAAGGCAATGCCCGGGCACTGCACATCTCCGTGAACAGCAGCCCATAGCCGCCATATTCGGCCACCAATTCCCTGAACGCGATATGGCCGAGCTTGGACATGGGTGCCAGGGCCAGGCGACCGTTTATGGTCCGGTTGCCGATAACCAGATCCGAGCTGAGCCAGCCTTCCAAACCATCTGTCATGACAATTCCATGGACCTATATGTCGTCAGCTCGGGAAGCGGAGTTTTTTCACCAGTATTTCCGATCCGGACAAAGGTGACATGGGTTGAAAAAACCGCTTCTTCACTGCTGGCTCCGGGACTGTCGGCAAAAACCTCCACCGCATAGGTCACCGAGGTCCTTCCCTGTTTTGCGGGAAGGATGGAAAAACGCAAAATCGAACCGTTTGTGACCTGTTTGGAAAAAACGATTCGGTCCATCCCCCGGGTAACCAGGGTACAACCGGGAAAGTCCCTGGCCGCCACCAGCCAGGCATACTCATCGACCCATTTGAGCATGCTTCCTCCGAATAAGTACCCGTGATGATTGAGATGCTCCGGCCTGACCATGGTAAATGTGTTCATACTACCTCCCAATGACAACTGGATATGCAAACGATCATGTCTCTTGACGAATCTACCCGGTTCACGTCAGGTGGGCAAACAATTGTTTGTATGTCATTTCAGCTTATTATACGTTACGAACAACCTGTGGATAACTTTGTTCCCTCTCTTGTCACCTGGTAGGCTTTAACGAACCTTTTCAAGAAATTTGTCGGTCGGTTCTTTGATTGTCATCAAATGAAATCATAAAAAAATATTACATAACAAATGGTTAATCAATTTACGAACAAACCTACACCCCCTATTATTTCTTATTAAAAAAAACATTTCTTTTTTAATAATACAATCATACCATTTGTTCCTTTGATCAGCAGTCAGAACACGCATCCTCACAGCATAGAACAAGGACCGTTCAATGACCAGCCAAGTCGTATTTTGGAATCTGAAGACCAGTCGAAAAATGCCCTTTCATCTGAAGATGAAAAAACTGCTCAAAATCGTCGGCCTGGGTAGATATATTCATCCAGGTGATCTGACCGCATTGAAGATCCATTTTGGAGAAGCCGGAACAACAGGATTCATCTCCCCGCTGTTGACCGCCCCTTGTGTCGAATTCATCCGCAAGGCCGGAGGCAGTCCCTTTTTAACCGATACAAATACCCTGTACATCGGTGAACGCGGAGAATCCGTATCCCATCATCTCCGGGCTGCAAAACATGGATTCACCCCCCATGTCACCGGGGCCCCGGTTATTATAGCGGATGGTCTGAAAAGCGGGAATGAACGGGAAATCCCCTCATCAGGATCCCATTTTTCCACCTGTTTTGTGGCCGGGGATATTGTGGATGCGGATATGCTCGTGACCCTCAACCATTTCAAGGGCCATGATCTGGCAGGATTTGGCGGAGCCATCAAGAATCTCGGCATGGGATGCGCCACCCGTAAGGGCAAGATGCAGCAACATTGCGGCATGGGACCCCTTGTACATCCAGACCATTGTACCGGATGCGGAGGGTGTGTTGCCGTGTGTGAACCCGGGGCGTTGTTTCTCAAAGAGGACAACAAGATCGACCTCGATCCGGAAAAATGTGTGGGATGCGCCGCCTGTCTCTCTGTATGCAGACACCAGGGGCTGAGCGTAAATTGGGATGTGGAGATCCCTGTCTTTCTGGAACGCATGGCTGAATATGCCGCGGCCGTGGTGGAGACGAAAAATCGTCCCTGTGTACACATCACTTGGATCACCCATGTTTCACCCGGATGCGATTGCACAGGGTTTAGCGATGCTCCTATCTGTCCGGATCTGGGCATTGCCGCCTCATTGGACCCGGTCGCTCTGGATCAGGCCTGTATGGATCTGATCAATCAGGCACCCGGGCTGCATCCAAGCGCTCTGCCTAAAGACATTCTCCCGGGGGAGGACAAGTTCGCAGCCATCCATCCCCACGGCAACGGAATCCATGTTCTTGAACACGCCCAAAGCCTGGGTATGGGGAGGCGTTCATATAATCTGGTGACCATTTGAGCAGGGCATAATTGCTGGACAAGAAGGACCTTCTTTGGTTATTGAATCACCTTCTTTTTCAGAAAAAAATTCCTTCAGGAGGCTTACATACCATGGCTCACAAAAAAATCGAACGTAAAAAGGAACTTGATCGTCGCCGCCAACGCAGACAGAAACGTCTCAAACAGCGTATCAAGGAAGCCAAGGAGGCTGCCAACAAATAGATGCGGCTTGTTGCAGTGTGCAAGGATCAATGCCCGGGGACGGGTAGATGGATATACGATGCGTTGTCATGACATCCAGACCCACACCTTATCAGAATGGTTCTTCCCGAGAATCCCTTTTTTCGGATCGTACGCATTTCCTGCATCCTTTTTTTAGGTCCATGACGGACCCTGGCAGCTACGGCTGCCTTTTTTTTGATATCATGACAACGGGTCCGTACCTTCGGGCTCCAAGAAAACCAATGGATAGACAATGATAGAGAGATACAGCCGTGAGGAAATGGCCTCACTGTGGACCCTGGAAAACAAATTTCGAGTATGGCTGGAAGTTGAAATAGCCATCTGCGAAGCATGGACACGTCTGGGGCGGATTCCAGAGGAAGCCATGCAGACCATCCGCGAGAAGGCGGATTTCGATGTGAATCGCATCCTGAAACTCGAGCGGGTCACCAAACATGATGTGATCGCCTTTTTGACCGCTGTCGAGGAAAAGGTCGGTCCTGCATCCCGGTTCATCCATCTCGGTTGCACGTCATCGGATATCGTGGACACGGCCAACGGGGTGCTTTTGGTCCGTGCGGGCGAAATGATTGCCAGGGATCTGGACCTGATTCTGGCCACATTGAAGGACAAGGCCATGACCCATAAGGGACGCATGGCCATGGGCCGGACCCACGGGATCCATGCCGAACCCACCAGTTTCGGGTTGAAAATGGCCGGATTCTATGCCGAATTCAAACGGCATCACAAACGTTGGCAGGATGCACTTGAATCCATTCGGGTGGGCAAGATATCCGGGGCTGTGGGAACCTATGCCCAATTGGATCCCGAAGTGGAATCCATTGCCTGTGACCTCCTCGGGCTGAACGTGGATCCCATCTCCACCCAGATTGTCCAGCGTGACCGATATGCCCAGTACTTTACCTCCCTGGCCCTGATTGCCGGAGGCATCGAACGGTTGTGCATCGAACTCAGACACTTGCAGCGTACCGAGGTGCTGGAGGTGGAGGAAGGATTTTCAAAAGGCCAGAAAGGGTCGTCGGCCATGCCGCACAAGAAAAATCCCATTTCTGCAGAAAATCTTTGCGGTCTGGCCCGACTGATCCGGACCAACAGTGTCAGCGCCATGGAAAATACCGCATTGTGGCACGAGCGGGACATCAGCCATTCGTCGGTGGAACGGGTGATCATGCCCGATTCGACCATTCTTATCGACTACATGATCCACCGGCTCGATACCCTGGTGACCAACCTGCGGATCATTCCTGAAAACATGGAACGCAATCTTCACGGCTCCTTTGATATCTATTTTTCCCAGCGTGTACTTCTGGCCCTGGTGGATGCCGGGCTGGAACGACAAAAGGGGTATGAAATGGTCCAGAAGCTGGCCATGCATTGCTGGCAGAACAAGGTTTCTTTTCCAAAAACCGTGCGCCAGGATCCAGCCATGCAGGAGCTTCTTTCTGCCGAAACCATGGACAGGATTTTCGACCCTTCGTATTATCTGCGCCAGGAAGAGATGATTTTTTCCCGGGTATTTGATGAGTCAACCCGCTAACCTATCCGGAATTATGATGACCAATACTCCATCCATGCTCACCCGTCTGGCCGAGCTGCTTCTGGAAAAATCCTATATGGAAGGCTCCTTTGTTCTTACTTCCGGCAAAAAGAGCGATTATTATTTCGATTGCAAACAAACCGCCCTCGATCCTGAAGGGGGATGGCTTATCGGGAACATTTTTCTGGACATGATCGCCAGGCACGGAAATATCCGTGGCGTTGGCGGCATGACCCTCGGAGCTGATCCCCTGGTTTCCGCGGTCAGTGTGCTTTCGCATATCAGGAAGATGCCGCTTCCCGGATTTATTGTCCGCAAGACCTCCAAGGGGCATGGAACCAATCAGTATCTGGAAGGATTGAAGAATTTTTCTTCCAACGATCATGTATGCATGCTCGAGGATGTGGTCACCACCGGGGGAAGTCTGATCACGGCATGCAAACGTGTTGAGGACGAGGGACTCAAAGTCGCTCAGGTCATCTGTGTGCTCGATCGTGAACAGGGAGGATCTGAAGCCTTGTCCACGGCCGGCTATGAGCTCGAGTCCATATTCACTCGGGCCTCTTTGCTCCGAGCGGGCCGTACTGGTTGAAAAATTGGTTGTGTGTTCTGTCTTCTCAGATCAAAACCCCTGATATTGAGCAATCATGATTGGATCTCGTTGTCTTCTATCTCTTTTTTTCCTTTTGGGAGCGTGGATTGTTTTTCTACCATGTTCCTGTTTTGCCCTTGATTTACCGGCAGGACCTCACGGGCCAGACTCGTTGTTTGCTGTGGATAAGAACAGGCAGACCATGTTTTATTTTCGCAAAAACATCGAATCCAACAATCTCGATCTGGTTCGCGAGATCCCCTGTACAACCGGAAAGGTCCTTGGCGACAAGATCCGGGAAGGAGACATGAAAACCCCGGAAGGGATCTATTTTGTGCAGGGGAAAAAGGATAACGGACTCGATTTCGGTTTATACGGGAATTTGGCCTTTGTTCTCAATTTTCCCAATCCCGTCGACAAGGCCAATGGAAAGACTGGTCACGGAATCTGGATACATGGCAGGGGGAAACCCATCACACCCCGCGAGACAAATGGGTGTGTGGCTTTGAACAATCATGATATCATGGCCTTACAACCGGATGTTCGTATCAAGAGCACGCCTGTCGTCATCAGCGACACCCTGGCATGGAGTGAAGAGTTCGTGGGCAATGAAGAGACCAGTCAGCAACTCATTGCCCTGACCAGGCTCTGGGCTCAATCCTGGGATAAAAAATCTCCTCGCTTTTTTTCGTTTTATGACACTGAATATTTTTCCCAAAAATTTACTGATCACAAAAAACGTTTATTTATAAAATACAAATGGATAGATGTAGTCATCGATGATATAAAATGTATTGCTGGAGAAGAATATAGCGTCACCTATTTCAATCAGCTGTATATCGCTCCGGGATTTCGCTCCGAAGGTGTCAAACGGTTGTATTGGAAAAAATCTTCCCTTGGAGAATGGAAGATTATTGGAAGTGAATGGTTCCATTTTTCAACCGGTCTTGATGAACTGTATACAAAAGCGTTGACCAGCGATCTCAAAACATGGCTGGAAAATTGGCGAACCGCCTGGCAGGAAGGAAATATAGATCGCTATATTGAATATTATGCAGCGCATGCCGTGCAGGGAAATTTGCAGGGGGCAGAGGCTATTGGTGCATATAAAAGAGAGCTTGTACGGGAAGGAAAAAAGCCGACACGGATTGTTCTGGGATCTCCTGTTGTAACAATGGGAACGACCTCTACCCGTATAACGTTTGTCCAGGAATACAGTTCGGAAAACGGGTATACTGATAAGGGTATCAAGGAGCTTGTGGTGCAACGAACAGATGAAGACGATTGGCAGATTGTATCTGAGACCTGGAAGAGGCTTGGTTCATGAGCAGTAAGAAATTCAGTATTCTTATCATGCGTGATGACAGCAATGTGAGACGATTGCGTTTTCATCCTGTTGTTTTCAAGATAGTTGTGTATTTTCTCATTCTGCTCGTGATCTGCGCTGGAGTTGGTATATATGGTGGATTGTATTTCTGGAAAGAGAACCGGGGCATGTCTTCCGAACTCAGAAAAATGCAAAGGACGATTACTGCCCATCAAATGGAATTGAAAAGGCTTCGTAATATTGAATTGCTTCTCGAGGAAGATAGTAATGAAGATATGACCTCGATAGTTGTTGCTTCTGGACAACAACAGGCCAATCAAACCGACGAGCCGCCCATTAATCTTAAAAAAGTTCTCGGTGCTATTGATAAGCGGATATTGATTGCCAATAACGTACAGGTCAGATTGTCCAAAGACAGCATGAATATATCCTTTGATATCAACAAGCGAAATCAGGATGACAGGGAAATCCTCAAAGGGGATGTTAAATTACATCTTGTTACAGTCAATGGAGATCTGCACAGGCTTGATTCTGAAAAGGAGATGTTTTTTGAACTTCGAAGAATGAAGCAATACAGGGTACGGGTTACAATACCTGAGTCCTATTCAAAAAATGATATTTTCGGTATCCGCATCACCATCAACCATCCCCAACACAGACCGGTGTTCAGTGAAACATTTCCCCTTTCTGACGTTCTTCTCTAGTATTATACTGATTTTGTTTCTTCCCGGGCTTTCTCTGGGAGGTCAATCAGAGCACAGAGAATACGTCTTTTTTGAGAATACCCAGTATCCTCTGCGGGTACATTTCATCCAGGGAGAACGTCCCGGTCCCACTATCATGATCCAGGGAGGCATTCAGGGCGATGAGATTGCCGGATTCATTGCCGGGCAGATACTCAGTCGCACCCAGGTTCAGGTAGGAAACCTCATTGTCGTTCCTAGGGCTGACGTTCCATCCATCAATGTGAATCGCCGTGCCTGCAATGTGGATCTGAATCGCCGTTTTGACAAAGACTACGATGAGTATTTCGAGGATCGGCTGGCCCGGGCCATTCGATTTCTCATCGGCAAATGCGATGGGTTCATTCATCTCCATGAGGGAAGCGGATTCTACAATCCGACCTATATTGACAATCTGCGTGGACCCCACCGGTATGGACAGTCAGTGATCATCGATACTGATGTGTTTGAGGAAAAAATTTTTCTGGCCAGAATGGCTCAAAATGTTCTGGGCAGGATCAATAGCGATATTGTTCCTCAAAAATGGAGATTCAAACTTTTTAATACCAATACCTTCTCATCACGTACCAGATATCCCGAGCAGCAAAAATCACTGAGTTTTTATGCGGTCAATGAACTGCACATTCCGGCGTTGGCTGTTGAGGTCAGTAAGGATATCATGGATCTCGAATGGAAGGTCAGACATCAGATCGAAGTGGTCAGGGAATTTTTGGATGAATTCGGGGTTTCCTGCACGATCCCTAAGATCGGTGATAATGAAATAACATCATGGTATACATCTCAGCTTGCTTTGCGCATCAATGGAAAACGCATTGACAATGGTCCTGTGAAATTGACTGCCTATACGCCGTTTACTGTCTCCATGGAAGCGGGGATGCAACTCAAAACCCACAGAGAGTGTGCTGTTTACGCTCAAGGAAGAGAGGGGTATAATCTCTTACATAGTGAGTATATTCCCCTTGAACCTTTCAAAAAATTGATAGTTGTGGCTGATGGCAAGATCGTCAGTCAGATTCCTGTGAGCTGGGAGGGAAAATGGTCCAGCAAAAATTCTACAAATAATTCCATATGGGTCTATTCAGTCAATGATAAGATTCACTACAGCCCTTCGGGGACCACGGTGGATCTGTTTGAGGGTGATCAGTTGATAATGGAGGGGATCTGGCACGGTAAACCCAACGAAATTCTAAATATCAAAGGGTTTGTGAGTGATATGAAAAACAACGACGGTCAAGATGCAGGGACCCCGTTAATGGTTGGCAAGGCCAATTTCATGACCAGATATCTGGATGAGGAAACCGATTCCCATTGGCAGTTTCGTGCCGTCAGAGAAACACCCGGGACAGGTAAAGATGTGCTCATGTTCAGGGTGGTTCCCCATTCGGTCAAGGCGGTGGAATTTAAAGATGGAAAAAATAGCAGAACCATTGTTTCCACATCATCTAACGAGGCGGCTGTTCGTGCTGGAACCTATCGGATCAATGATGTCTGGACACAGCGAAATAGTGATGAAACCATGATCATGGTCGATTCCTGGCCGGTTTCTGCCCACCAGGATCTGATATGGAAACCCGGCGAGTCCCATGTGATCAGTGTCTATCAAGCCAGGGATTTCAAGCCCATTCACACCATGCAGATTCATGTCTCCGAATCATTGGTATCGGATTCCTGGCCGGCTCTGAAAAAGCAATCCATGCCAACAATCAATTGATGACAGGTGATTGAAGAGAAAATACTTCAAACAGCTCTTCACATCATTTGAGTTCACGCAAACAACGAGGTCGGAATATATGTCTTTTTTTGTTGCCCTACCCATGCATTTGCTGGCTCACAACAAACATGTTTTCGATATTTGTGTCAGCACGAAGCTGAGTATTGAGATCGGGCTTGACGCCAAAACCCTGGACAGTCTGGACGAGGGATATCATCATTTTCTGTCCGGTGAATTCCGCAAGGCCGGGCTGACCTGTGCCATGCATCTGCCCTTCTTCGACCTCCATCCTGGAAGTCCCGACCCACTTATCCGCAAGGCTTCAGTCAAACGCTTACAGGGTGCTCTTGAGGTGGCCCGATTGTATGATCCTGTTCATCTCGTGGCCCATACAGGTTTTTTAGAGCATTATGCCGATTGTTTTTCCGAATGGTCATCCATTGCCGTGGATTCCTGGCGTTCCGTCCTTTCTGTATGGCCGGACCATCCCTGCGTCTATTTTGAAAATGTCTATTCCCGGGAACCCGGAGTGATGTATGATTTTCTCTCGGAAATTCATAACGAGCTTTGCGCCTTCTGCATGGACATAGGACATTGGTATTCGTTCGCCCGGGGGGCCAACAGCAAGAATCTGGGGATGTGGTTTCAGGAACTCGGTCCATATCTCGGACATATGCATCTTCATGACAATTGCGGGATCAGGGATAGACATCAGGGGCTTGGTAACGGAACCGTTCCCTGGGAAGAGGTTTTTTCGACCCTGGAAATCATGGACCTCACACCGACTATTACTCTGGAGCCCTGTTCAGGCAATGATTTCCAGGATAGTCTGGTGTTTATGAAGGAACATTTTGCCTGGTTTTCCCGACTCGGGGTGAGTAAAAGTCAACTCCAAAAGATCATGTCTCTTTCTTTTGGTGATTCGTTTTAAATTTCGATCGTTGGAAAGAGCGCTTATTCGTTGTTTTTTACCTCCTGGAGGGTGTCGTGAATATTGGTTGTCCTACCGAAATAAAGAATCACGAGTATCGGGTCGGCCTCACCCCTGCCTCGGTCCATGCCTACGTGGACAATGGCCACACCGTGTACATTCAAAAAGGTGCCGGCCAGGGATCGGACATAGCTGATGAGGAATATATCCAGGCCGGGGCAACCATTATTTCAAAGGCCGCTGATGTGTGGGAACAATCCGACATGATCGTCAAGGTCAAGGAACCGCTGCCGGCTGAGTATCCCCTGATGCGTCCGGAACAGCTTATCTACACCTATTTTCATTTTGCAGCGAGCGAGAAACTGACCAGGGCCTGCATGGACAGCAGGATCACCGCTCTGGCCTACGAGACTGTTCAGGAAGACAACGGGCTTTTACCGCTTCTCAAACCCATGAGTGAGGTTGCCGGAAGGATGGCACCCATTATGGGGGCCTTTTATCTGGGGCGTCCTCGAGGAGGAAGAGGCGTTCTGGCCACAGGGGTTCCAGGGGTTCTTCCGGCAGATGTAGTCGTTATCGGCGGTGGAACCGTGGGTGCCAATGCAGCGCGTGTTGCAGCGGGTCTGGGTGCCCGGGTGACCATCCTGGATATCAATCATACCATTTTGGAACATCTGGGAAACATCATGCCCGCCAATGTTTTTCCGGTGTACAGCGATACAATCAACATCGAGCGGGCCCTGGGCCAGGCCGATATGGTCGTGGGCGCGGTGCTCATTCCCGGCGCCAAGGCGCCCAAACTGGTGACCCGCTCCCTGCTTCGCTCCATGCATCCGGGCGCGGTCATCGTGGACGTGGCCATTGACCAGGGCGGATGTACGGAAACATCTTTTCCGACCACCCATGACAATCCGATCTACGATGAAGAAGGGATCATCCATTATTGCGTGGCCAACATGCCCGGGGCCTATGCCCGGACGTCCACCTTTGCCCTGAATAACGCAACTATCGGATACGGGCTGCAGCTGGCTAACAAGGGGGTCGAACGGGCCTGTGCCGAAAGCCGTCCCCTGATGCGAGGTCTGAACATGTATAAAGGTACCCTGACCTGTGAACCCGTTGCCGATGCCTTTGCGCTGCAAAAGGCGTGTCGCCCTGCAACAGATCTTTTCTAAAAATTTTTATACAGGTACAATATATCCTGGCACCCTGTCAGCGCGGCGCTCCACAAAACGGCCGCGCTGATTCTGTTTGGAAGCGAATGGAACCCTATACATGAATGTTTACCTGTTGATTGTTCTTGTTTGTCTGACCCTTGCCTGGATCCTGGATCTTATTCTTGAATGCAAGAATATCTCCTGTCTTTCACCTGATATTCCCAATGGATTCGAGGATATTCTGGACCCGAAGGAATATGTCACGGCCCAGGAGTACACGCGGGCTCAATCCCGATTCTCCATGATCAAGGGAACCTTTGACTATGTGATCCTGATTCTGTTCATCATGTTGGGAGGGATCGGCTGGCTGGACGAGATGGTTCGATCATTTGGTTTTTCCCCCCTTGTTACCGGACTCGTTTATTTCGGCCTGCTCGGCCTGGTTGCTGATTTTCTGTCCATTCCCTTTTCCCTGTATCATACCTTTGTGCTCGAGGAACGGTTCGGGTTCAACACCACAACCATGACCACCTTCTGGCTGGATCGGCTCAAGGGATATGTGTTGAGCGTTGTTCTTGGCGGCATTCTTCTTGGCGGGGTGCTCTGGCTGTTCATGGGTGCGGGAGATCGGGCCTGGATCTGGTGCTGGGGATTCACCACGGCGTTTATGATCATCATGCAATATATCGCTCCCAGATTCATTCTCCCCCTGTTCAACACATTCACTCCCCTTGAACAGGGCGAGCTCAAGGAGGCGGTTGTCAGGTTCGCGGATCGGGTCGGGTTCACCCTTTCCGGTATTTTTGTCATGGACGGGTCAAAGCGATCGTCCAAGTCGAATGCCTTTTTCACGGGGTTCGGGTCCAAAAAGCGGATCGTTCTTTTTGATACCCTTGTTGCAAAGCACCCGGTCAACGAGCTGGTGGCCATTCTTGCCCATGAAACCGGGCATTACAAATGCAGACATCTGGTCAAGGGATTGATTATCGGCATTTTCAAGACCGGGATGGTCTTCTGGATCATGGCCCAGGTCATGGGATCACGGGAATTGGCCACAGCCTTTGGTGTAAACGAGCCATCCGTGTATACGGGCCTGGTCATTTTTGCTCTTCTCTATACCCCCATAGCCCTGGTAATCGGGGTGCTGAGTGGATATTTTTCCAGAAAACATGAATACGAGGCCGATGCGTATGCGGCGCAGCATATCGATGATCCCGAGGATCTGGTCACGGCCCTGAAAAAGCTCGCTGCGGACAACATGTCCAACCTCACTCCCCATCCTTGCTATGTTGCGTTTCATTATTCCCATCCCCCTGTTGTGGAACGGATCAGGGCCCTGCGGATGCGCTGAACGATCAGGAAGATCAAGACATGGCGTCGGTTTCATCATGAAATGATCGTTTTTTTGCATGAGGTTTCATTATGTATTGCCACCCCAGGGATCACACGATATCCGTAAACCATGTTTCTCTCCATCCCGATAGTGTCGAGGAGGATGGATAACGCAACATCGAGGGATAGATCATGGCGGTACACAGTCCGTTGATCCATATCGGGATGGTGGGGTACCACCCGCAATTGAAAAATTTTCTGCGTGATTGTGCTGAACAAGCATACGGGGAACTCTCTTCGGAATTCGATCTGACAGGGATCGTTGGGGCCGGTCAGGATATCGATGCTTCAGTCTTTGATGATCTCGGCATGGACAGGGTCGAGGATGTTCCGAGTCTGCTCCTGCGTCGTCCTGAAACGAATGTATTGGTGGTTCTCGAGGATGATCTTGAGCTTCTCGCCCAGGTGCGAAGGGAGATCCCTCCGAGTGTTTCCCTGGTGGATGCCCGGGTCGTGTCCATTCTCGAAGATCTCGTATCCCGAGAGAAACTCTGCCCCTCCTGCCAGAGTGATCTGTCATCGGTTCAGTCGATGCTTCGGACAGTGTTGGATGAAATCACGGATGATATTCTTTTTGTGGATACCCATGGAAAAATTCTCGATGTGAATAAAAATGTCTGCGACCGCCTGGGCCGTTCCCGTGAGTTTTTTCTGGGCAAGCCAAGGGAAAGTGTCTGGGACGGAAGTATGGAATCCTGGGATGATCAGGAAGCCGATCCCTTTGACAAGGCCCTGAAAACCACAGCCAAGAGCGAGGGAATGCATGTACATATCGACCCCAAGGGAAAATTCAATTATTATAGGGTCTATGTGTACCCCATTGTGGAAAATGGATCCAAGGTAACTTCTTTTTTGGAGATGCACCGGGATATATCCAAGAGAACACACATGGAAAAGCAGCTCCAGCAATCCGAAAAAATGGCCGCTTTGGGGGAATTGGCTGCGTATATCGCCCATGAAATCCGCAATCCTCTGGTATCCATTGGAGGATTTGCCGGATCCCTGCTGAAAAATGACACGCTTTCTGAATCTGTTCAGAAAAAGATCCGGATTATCCTGGATGAATCCAAACGGCTGGATACCATACTGCGGGGCATTCTTAATTTTTCCAGGCCCACTCCCCAGAAGCAGGATGCGGTCGATGTGAACCGGATCGTTGAAGAGACCATGCAGGTCATGGGTATGGGGTGTGAAAAACAGGGGGTGCGCCTGAAGATGGAGCTGACCCGGGACCTCCCGTCCGTCCATGGAAGGGGTGAGGCCGTCAAACAATGTCTGATCAACGTGGTCAAAAACGGCATCGAGAGCATGACCAAGGGCGGGGAACTCACTGTGTCCACTCGCGATGATGACACCTACGTCTCTATCGAGGTCACGGATACGGGCACAGGGATCGATGAAAAAGATATGGAGCATATCTTCAGTCCCTTTTTCAGCACCAAGGAGACCGGATCAGGCCTGGGTCTGGCCATGACCAAGAAGATCATCGAGGAGATGGGAGGCAGTGTCGAGGTGTACAGCAGAAAGGGACAGGGAACCACCATGGCGCTGCTGCTGAGGAAAAAATAGGAAGAAATTTTTGAAATTTTAGAGATTTTAGAGATTTAAGAGATTTGAGAGATTTGAGAGATTTGAGAGATTTGAGAGATTTGAGAGATTTTAGGAATTGTAAGGAATTGAAGACGTGTATTTTAACCGGTTATAATTTCTTAAATTTTTTAAATTCTGAATTCTGTATTCTAGAACATATTTCCCTATAAGTATAAAATAGGTAACTACTTACCCCCTCAAAAAATTTGAAAAAAGTTAAAAAAAAGCTTGACAGGTTTTTCGAGGAAAAAATTTCAAACTTTAGGAAGTCTGAAAAACAGGCTAGGATGGGGCAATAGGAGGCCCATACTCACGAGATCAATCCAAAATCGTTAAAATTATTGCAAGACGTCTAGTTCGTCCAGCACAGGCCATCTCAGAGGGTCGAAAAAACCTGTGTTATAGTACGGGCCATGGCAACGATGAACAAAAAAAGTGTTCGCGAAGAAGTGGATCGCGTAAAACAGGAGTTC